>JAUSPJ010000340.1 GCA_030655795.1 Fidelibacterota bacterium
ACCCCAGGAGGGCGGGGTTGAGATTGGCGATGATGTTGAAATCGGAGCCAATTGCTCAATAGATCGCGGTACTCTGGGAAATACCGTCATCGGAAAAGGAACCAAACTGGACAACTTCATTCAGATTGCACATAATGTTAAGCTTGGAGAATACTGCTTTATGGCTGCAATGAGTGGCGTTGCCGGCAGCACCAGGATAGGAAATCATGTCACGATTGCAGCCCAGGTCGGTATTGCAGGCCATATAAGCGTTGGCAACGGAGTAATTGTCGCCGCTCAATCCGGCGTTTCAAAGGATGTTGCGCCAAATAAAATCATGTTTGGTTATCCGGCCCAGGAACAGCATAAAGCCCGTCGTGAAATTGCTCACATTCGATCGATTCCGGATATGAAGGAGCGAATCAAGAGCCTGGAAAAAGACCTGAAATTGCTGATACAAAGGAAATAACATGCCAAGAAATCAACGAACCATAAAAGACGACATATCAGTATCCGGCATCGGATTGCATACGGGCGTAAAAAGTACCATAACCTTTAAACCGGCGCCGGAGAATTCCGGCATACGGTTCATCCGTTCTGACGTTAAAAATTGTCCTCAAATTATCGCGGACATCAATCACGTGGTGGATATTGCCCGTGGTACTACAATTGCCCAGAACGGTGTTCAGATTCACACGGTTGAACATGTACTGGCCGCGGTCACCGGACTCGAAATTGACAATATTTTTATCGAAGTCAATAATATTGAACCGCCGGTATGTGATGGCAGCGCTATCGAGTTCGTGAAAGCGCTTAAAAAAGCTATAATTGTTGAGCAGGACGTTCTTCAGGATGTACTCGTTATCGAAAAAATCATACAATATACCGATCCCAAAAACGGGGTCGACGTCCATGTATTACCGGCCGACAGTTTTCGGATCACTTTCATGATTGATTACCCGATTCCGGCTATCGGCACCCAGTACTCGGCCATGTATTCCCTGACCGACGAGTTCGAGACCGACTATGCTTCGGCTCGTACCTTTTGTACATTGAGCGAGGTCGAACATCTGAAAAATATGGGACTGATCAAAGGTGGTAATGTTAACAACGCCGTTGTTTTCATCGACCGTGAAATCGAAAAAGACGAAATCAATCGTCTGAAAAGTATGTTCAACATTGAGAATGATATTGTATTGGGACAACGCGGCACTCTGAATGGCGTTGAACTGCGCTATTACAATGAAGCGGTTCGTCACAAGATTCTCGACTTAATCGGCGATTTCGCATTGCTTGGTGTACCTATTCAGGGACACGTCATTGCGGCCCGCAGCGGTCATGGCCACAACGTTAACCTCGTGAAAAAAATCCGGAAAGAATATGAAAAGATCCTGATCCGGGACAAATTCCAAAAAACAAAGGTATCGGGAGCGCTATTCGATATTCAGGGAATTGAGCAGATTCTTCCGCATCGATATCCCTTTTTAATGGTTGACCGGGTTCTGGATATGACTCCCGGTGAAAGTGTCACAGCGATTAAAAACGTCACCATTAACGAACCTTACTTTATCGGTCACTTTCCCAAAAGGAAAGTCATGCCGGGAGTAATGATTATCGAAGCGCTCGCTCAGGCGGGTGGATTGTTGCTTCTTAATACTATCGAACATCCCCAGCAAAAACTGGTACTGTTTACCGGACTGGACAATGTTCGCTGGCGCAAGCAGGTCACTCCCGGCGATCAATTACGACTTTATGTAAAAATGGTACAATTCAGGCTGTCGGTCTGCAAAATGAAAGCGATTGCCTATGTCAATGATGATATCGTCGTCGAAGCAGAGATGATGGCGTCAATAACGGATTATTAAAATGGCAAGTTCTATTCATCCCACCGCGATTATCGAAGCCGGTGTCAGCATTGGTGATAATGTCAGCATCGGCCCCTATTCGTGGATTCGGGAAAATGTCAGCATCGGTGATGGCTGTGAAATCGGCTCACATGTAGTTCTCTGCCCGGGCAGCATTCTTGGTAAAGAATGTCATGTGTTGCACCATGCCGTATTAGGTGAAATTCCGCAGGACCTGAAGTTTGGCGGCAAAGAGACAACCATAGAGATCGGCGACAGAACAGTCATCCGGGAGTTTGTCACAATCAATCGGGGTACTCAGGTTCACTGGAAAACCGTTGTCGGTTCCGACTGTCTGATAATGGCTTATGTCCACCTGGCTCATGACTGCATTGTGGGTAACAATGTCGTGATCGCCAATGCCTGTAATATTGCCGGTCATGTGGAAATCCAGGATTGGGTTATTTTAGGAGGTATGGTTGGTATCCATCAATTCACGAAAGTGGGACAACATAGCCTGGTAGGCGGACACTACCGCGTAACGAAAGACGTGCCCCCGTTTATTATCGCGTCCGGTGAACCTCTGAGATTTGAGGGTCTCAATATTATTGGTCTGCGGCGGCGCGGTTTCAAAAATGACACCCTGAAAGCCCTGAAAAAGGCCTGCAATCTGATTTATTCATCCCAATATAATGTATCCGACGCTGTCATTAAAATTATGGAAGAAGTTGAACTGAACCCGGAAGTAAATGCCCTTCTTGAATTCATTAAAAACAGCGACCGGGGAATTATTCGTTAATTAATTTATTGCATTGCAAATCAATCATCACCGATACTATTTTTTCCTTTTGTTCACTCTATTATTTTGTAACAGAGTATTCTCCTCAAAACTTAATCTGACCGGCATCGGAGCTTCGTTGGCAAAGCAGCATCTGGGACCGATCACAGAAATCATTGCCGTTGAGCAAACCCCTCCCCTGACATTTCTTTCCTATCATAACAGTCCGTTTCTGGCGGTAGGCGCTTCTTTCGTTACAGTTGCCGCACCGGAATTCCAGTCAATCGACTATGGCTTTCCAAGTTTTTGGTTTGCCATGTCAATTTCGCCCAATCTGACGATCGGCGCCAACATTACCGGTTCATACTGGATTGATGATAATATCCAGACTGTTGGGCCGTTTCTGAACACGGTTTGGGGAACGCCGGAGAAATCGGTGAATGCCGGTTTTCATTTTCATAACCTGAAAGGTCCTGACGACTTTCATTTGACGGATGTGGCGTTTGATGTTTCCAGAATTTCCCGCAGTTCCAAATGGGTCATGGGATACGGGTTGACTGCGCACTATCTTAAAACATATCTGCATGTAACGGATCACCAGGATTCTTCTTACAAAATGACGACTGATTTAAATTATCTATTTTTTCGTTTTGGCATTTACCGTCGAATCGGCAAAAATATGGAGATGGGTAGTGAGTTTTTTCTGACTACCGGAAATTTTATCAGCAATTTTAACCTAACATTCAATTTTTAGCGACCAGGCATGAAACAGATTACAATTCTCGGCTCAACTGGCAGTATCGGTACGAATTCTATAAGCGTCGTAACAGCCAATCCGGAGCTGTTTCAGATAAAATATCTCAGCGCCGGTCAAAATGCCGACAAACTGATCGAACAGGCTATCGCATTAAAACCCAAAGCAGTCGCAATCGCCGACAACTCGATGGCGCTGCAGGTTGAAAACGCTCTGAAGCCCTATTCGATTGAAGTACTTTCAGGGAAAGACGGTATTCTGGAAATAGCCTCCCGGTCCGATGTGGATCTGGTCGTAAATGCGATTGTCGGCAGCGCCGGTCTGGAACCCAGCATCCATGTATTAAATACCGGGAAGGACCTAGCTCTTTCCAATAAAGAATCTCTGGTCATGGCCGGTGAGATAATAAATGAATTGCTCAAAAAGAACAAGCTGAATCTTTTCCCGATTGACAGTGAGCACAGCGCTATCTGGCAGTGTCTGGTTGGCGAAAATCCCGCCGATATCCGAAAATTAATTCTGACCGGCTCCGGCGGGCCGTTTCGATCGCTGCCAATTAATCGGTTTGGTGACATTACACCGGAACGGGCATTAAAGCACCCAACCTGGAACATGGGTAAAAAAATATCCATCGATTCGGCTACAATGATGAACAAGGGTCTTGAAATCATCGAAGCCTACTGGCTCTTTAATGTGCCGCCGGAGAAAATCGAGCTTGTCATACATCCCCAGTCAATTATTCATTCCATGGTCGAATTCGTGGACGGCTCTATCAAAGCCCAACTGGGGTTGCCTGATATGAAACTTCCCATTCAGTATGCGCTGAGTTATCCCGGGCGGTTTCCGGTTTCCTGGGAAGCAATAAATTTTGCAGAGATTGGACAACTAACATTCGAATCGCCGGATTTCATTAAATTTCCAGCGCTGCAACTGGCGTTTGACGCTCTGCGCAGAGGCGGAACAGCGCCGGCAATATTGAATGTGGTGAATGAATTTGCGGTATATGCTTTTCTGGAAAATAGAATATCCTTTATGGATATTCCGGGTTTAGTTGATCAGGCGCTTTCGAAACTGACGATTGTCGATCACCCGACTCTTCAGGACATTCTGGAAGCGGAACAATGCGGACGGGAGTTTGTTGAACAAAATGCCCCGCGACACAATTAGATGAAAGGAATTTATAAATTATGATAACAGTCCTCGCGGTATTATTAGTTATCGGCGGTGTCATATTTATCCACGAATTAGGTCATTTTACATTTGCCAAGACGACCGGTATGCGGGTCGAGCGTTTTTCCATCGGCTTTCCCCCTCGTCTGATTGGTAAAAAAATCGGTGATACCGACTACTGCATTTCCGCAATTCCACTGGGTGGTTATGTAAAAGTATCCGGCGTAATTGACGAGAGCATGGACACGGAAGGTGTCGATAGTAATGAACCCTGGGCTTACGAATCTAAAAAAACCCACCAGAAAGCGCTGTACATTACCGGCGGTGTCATATTCAATCTGCTCTTTGCGGTTTTAATTTTCATGATATTGACCGTTAATTCCGGTATTTATGATCCCAGCCCGGAGCCGATTGTCAGTGAAGTCATTCCTGAACTACCCGCCGACCAGGCTGGAATTCAGGCCGGTGACCGTATCCTCGCTATAAATAATATTGAGATCGGCAGCTGGGAAGATATGACCGCGTTAATCCACACGGCGCCGGATCAGGAAATAATTGTCCGCTGGCTGCATAAGAACCAAGAGTATGAAAAGACAATAACGACCGTATCCAATATGACTCTAAAAGGCTCAAAACTTGTAAAGGTCGGCCTGATCGGAATAAGCCCGGAGTACCAGCATCGAAATGCCGGTTTTTTTGAAGCAATCGGCAGCGGATTTGAGAATACCTGGTACTGGCTGAAAGTCACCGTTATTTCCCTGAAAATGCTCGTTACCGGTGAAGAATCTCTGAAAAATATCGGTGGACCTATATTTATTGCCCAACTCGCCGGTGAGTCGGCTAAATCGGGACTTGCTGCCCTGCTTGGTCTGATGGCGATCATCAGTGTGAACCTGGCATTCATCAATATCCTGCCGATACCCGCATTCGACGGCGGCCACCTGATTGTTATTATTACGGAATCCATTATCCGCAGACCTCTATCCATTAAAGCCAAATTACGGATTCAGCAGATCGGTCTGGTAATTATTCTGATGTTAATAGCGATTGTATTTTTTAACGATATATCACGGCTGTTCCGCGGCGGAATGTAGCCGCTATTCCTGATCCAGATATTTACGCTTATAGGCACATAAATGGTCGCCAATCCAATCCTCATTTAACTTATCCATAATGGGCACACACTTCATTACCCGGCCACTTAATGTCCGGTGGGTACCGATTCGGTTTTCATAAATATCACAATAGTAAGTACCTTCATTATCCCGCCGCAGATGCTCACAGGGATCGCCATCGAAAGATCCACAACAGGCGCCGCAACAAATGCACAAATCTTCCAAGTATATGCTATCTTCTGTCATATTCTTTAGAATTCTAACGTAAATCCACCAATGGGAAATACTTCATACTGATAAACTGTTTCTTTTTTCCCATCTTTTGTATAATTATAATCCCAAATATTTGATTGATTATAAATGTTCTGTATATCAAGATAAAATACCAAATTCGTTTTCTTGAAAATATATCGTTGTATAAGCATTATATCAAGCCTGTGATAATTTGGAAATCGGTCTGCATTTAAATCCTGATTGGCAGATAGATACCAGCGTTTTGTGTATGGATCATAATTTTGTTCTGTATACGGTTTTCCTCCTAAATATCTCCAACGCATACTGATCTCAACCTCATCGCCAAATGGTAATAGCCATCCGGTCAATTTATACCATGTTTTTTCCTTCATCTTTCGATACCAGTCTTTTTGACTTAAGTCCTCTTTATATCCCAACACTAATGTAAAAACATTGCGATTATCAAAAGATGAATTGTATTCGGTACCGGGATATCTGGGATCTTCTAATTTACTCACATAGTATGAATAGCTTAAAATCCAATGGAACCTATCAAAGAGTTTTTTTTGTAAAAAAAACTCAACACCCTCAACGTGCCCTTTTCCTTTGTTTACCATTTCGCCTTTAGTTTTATCGAGTGAATCCGGTGTCGTCATTGAAATATCAACCGGAATATCATGGTATTTCCGGCTATATACTTCGATAGTTACACGAATATCCCGGGAAAAAAGATGTTCAAACCCTAATACAACCTGATCAGTGTATTTATTTTTTAGAGATTTATTAACTTTATTTTTTGCCAGATCAAAATTCACCGGTGATTGATAATGTCTTCCATATCCAAAATTCAGACGCGTAACTGGTGTAAAATTATAAGAAATTCCCAACCTTGGCGCCAGACTATGGAAATCAGTATAAGCAAAATAATCATACCGTAATCCTCCAATAAGTGTCAATTTTTGGAAAGGTTTCCACTTATACTGAATATGAGCAGCATATTTCCGGGAACGAATCGTTTTCTTTACTTCCCATTCACTATAGTAATCAAGAGTATCAGCTATTACTGATGAATCAATTGTTCCGCTATAAGGCCATGAATCAATCGATTGTGCAACACTAGCGCCATTAACAAAATATGAATATCCAAATAGTGTATCCCTGGCTGCCCAATTATCAAAATTATAATCGAGATCTTTAATACTAAAACCTGTGGTTATTTCGCTTTTTGGAGAAAGACGATAGACGATATCGCCTTTTAATGCGACATCAGCTTCCATATCATTTTTCTGATACTGCAACCTACCGGATCCCTCAGAAACTTTCACGCCCCAATTGTTTTCAACCCGGTAAAGTGTTAATAGTGAGTATATATTTTTCGACCATAAACCTTTCCAGGAAAGTCCGCTAGCATATTCTGATCCTTTTACATTTATTTTATAAATACTTTCTATATCGGTATAAGCATCTTCATCAAGATCGATTCGGTCATTACCGTATATTCCATTCCAGATGAGTTTATGTTTTTTTGTTAAATCATAAACAATTTTGCCCTGCATATTATAATATTTCGGAATTGCTGTAAGTCCAGTATTTGCTATAATTAATTCCAAATAACTTTTATGATAAGAAAGCATATATGAACCTTTTCCATTGGCAATCGGTCCTTCTAACAAGGCGCCAATTCCAGCCATACCCATATCAAGTTCCGCTTCAAAATTATCACGATTTCCTTCACGTAATTGAATGTCCATTACCGAGCTTGCTTTATCTCCATATCTTGCAGGAAATGAACCAGCATAAAAACTAATTTCATTAATAAAAAGTGGATTGATAATTCCAATTGGTCCACCACCGACCCCTTGGTTACTAAAATGGTTCGGATTTGGTATTTCTATATGATCAATCACAAACAGATTTTCTCCCGGCGCGCCGCCTCGTACAACCACTTCATTTTCCTGATCAGTTCCCGAAACAACTGATGGTAAGGACTGCATCATGCGTTGAACATCCATTGAACTTCCCGGATCACTTGTTATCTCAGTAAAATCCATCGTTCTTTCACTAATGACTGCGTCTTTTGCTTTTTTAAAAAAATCTGGAGAAACAACAACATCCTGCATTTCCAAAACAGTTTGTTCTAAATTAATTCTCAATACTAAATCTCTATCAGGACTAACAGGTAAATTCAGCTTAGTCTGAGGAAGATAACCCATCATCTCAAACCGCACATGATAACTTCCCGCCTTGAGTCTTGACAGAATGAATCGTCCATATTCATCAGTCGCCGTCCCAATCTCCGATTCCAAAACAAATACATTGACACCGGGAAGCGGCTGTTCCGTTTGGCTGTCAATAACAATGCCCCGTATTCCACCCGGCTCAGGTGTTCCGGAATTCCCAAATATTATCACGCTCATCATTACAAGTAATAAAAAAAAACAGACTGATTCCTTCATATTGTAGATTCTCCTTCTATTCTATTATGTTCAATATTTGTGTGGCATATTTATTATCCCGGTAAAACGAAAGATAAAAAAACCTTTTAAATCCGCAACAATCAGATTTTACTCACCCGTAAAATCCACAGGATCTTCGGGGCCCTTACTGTCTTTACCCCATATACCACTAAAAATGATGTACAAGCCAATCAGTATCAGCACAATCGGCCAGTATTGAAAGATACGCCAGAACCGGGCGTAAAAAACCAGCGCAATTGTACATAGTATAGCCGCCGGAATCCACAAAGCGTTCCCTTTCGGACCGAACAAGAACATCAGGACAAAGCCGATTCCCGGCGCCAGGACGAAGGTCGGCCAGAAATTTTCCATTTCATACCAGCGCCCGGCATTCGTATATAGAAACAATAATCCAATAACGGTAAGTACCGAACCGGGCATTAATAAGCCATAATTCCTGCGATTCAGCAAAAAACCGAGAAAAAACAGAACGCCACCAATTATCAGAAAAAACGGCCAAAGATTTCCCCAGCAGATATATCCAAACTGGGCGCTGAGCAGAAATATTCCTAAAAGAATAAGAAGAAATCCCGTGATAAAATTTGATTTGTTTGTCTGATTCTCAGCCATATATTTCTCCATTGTTAAATAATTAACCTGCTTCTTAGATTATTGATGGATTACATTGTTGTCAAGGATTATCTCCATTTCTTTCAGAAAATGTATCCCCGTGATCTGAATCAAATCTATTTGGATAAGGCCGTGATTGGTCTTAATTTATTGCCCGGATGGATTATGATTAACTATTAATACAATCAGATACTAAGAAAGGTGGAAATATGAAAGAAAAGGTCCAAAAAGTACTCGATGCTGTCCGCCCGTTTCTGCAAGCCGATGGCGGCGATGTTGAGCTGGTAGATGTTACCGACGATGGCGTTGTGAAGGTTCGTCTGACAGGCGCCTGCGGCAGTTGCCCTATGAGCACCTACACACTGAAAATGGGCGTTGAAAACAAATTAAAGAAAGAGATCCCGGAAGTAAAAGCCGTCGAGCAGGTTTTCTAAATTATTGATTGGTTTAAACAGCAGATTCCCATAATTTCCTTTACGGTTAAAATATGTGTTCTCACCATAATTAACAGCGAATTGAAGGAGGCGATCAATGGACAAATATGTATGTTCAGTGTGTGGATATGTATATGACCCGGACGAAGGTGATCCGGATAACGGTATCGAACCCGGCACATCTTTTGACGAACTCCCGGAAGATTGGGTATGCCCGGTCTGTGGTGTTGGTAAAGAAGAATTCGAAAAGGATTAATACTCCGTTTTTGCATTGATAATCAGGCCGGTATCTCATTGTCCGGCTCCAATACAATTCATATAAGGAGATAGTCATGACTCTCTTTTCCGCAAAAGACATCTTCGAATTTGCCGTCAAAATCGAAGTGAATGGTGAATATTTCTACCGGGAAACGGCCAAAATACTCCCTGATCCCAAGATTAAAAAGCTCTTTACTTTTCTCGCCGACGAAGAAGTAAAGCATAAAAAAACCTTTGAAAAACTGGCAACCCGGATGGGCTCGATTTCTCTGCCCGAACTCAGCAATGCCGACTATAGAGCGTACCTCGAAGCCTATACCGAGAACCTGATTTTTTCCGATGCAGACATTAAAAGCAAAATTGCCGGCATCGATGATGAAAACGTTGCCCTGTTGTTAGCGATTGACAAAGAGCTCGATACGGTTCACTATTACAAAGAGGTAAAAAGCCTGATTCCGGAAAGTGAACACAGCCTCGTCGATAAAATTATTGACGAAGAGCGCCGTCACGTCGTGATGCTGGCGGAGATGAAGCGAAAACTCGCTTAACTCAATTATTTCAAATCTTTTTGTGATCATTGTCATCCGGTCTTTTCCATTCAGGAACATTTTTATGAATAAAATTTCGGCTGTTAAACCGGAAAAATCAGAAACCAGTAAACAGTATCAGCGAACGAAACTTCTGTACTCGGTTATCGGGTTTATCGTTGGTCTGGGATTTCTGATCTCAATCGTAAGTTCCGGTTATACCACAAAAACCGAAGAATTCATCCGGTTTTATGTTCAAAATGATTACCTGGTATTGCTCATATTTATCACTTTTTTAGGTATTATCGAAGCCGTTTTACTATTTCCGTTAAACGTCATCTCCGGTTTTGTCATCGAACATCGTTATCAATTAAGTAATCAGCGATTTTCATCATGGCTCTGGGAACAGACGAAAGGTATTCTTGTTTCTTATCCGATCATGCTGATTATCATCGCAATATTTTTTACTCTTCTGCGCCGATATCCGCAGAACTGGTGGTTTTGGATGGGATCAGTCATGGTCTTGTTTTCCATTATCATCGCCCGGCTGGCTCCGGTTCTGCTGTTTCCACTGTTCTATAAATTTGTCCCTCTTGAAGATAAATCTTTGGCGACTGATGTCTCTGCGCTTTGCAAAACTGTCGGGCTTCGCTTGAAAGGGGTATACCAGTTTAATCTGAGCAAAACCACCCGCAAAGCCAATGCTGCATTCACCGGTATCGGCAAATCAAAACGGGTAATTTTGGGAGATACGCTTCTTAGCAGTATGGAATCAGATGAAATCCTGGCCGTACTTGCTCATGAGCTGGGACATTACAAACTGAAGCATATCTGGAAAGGGATGGCGATTGGAATAATGATCACATTTCTGGGGCTTTTTCTTGTGGCCACGGCTTACAATTCCATGCTGATACTGTTTCATTTCCGATATCCCGCCCAAATCGCAGCCCTACCTTTAATCGGAATTCTGTTGACGATATATCAGTTCGTAACAGCGCCGCTTCAAAATGCCTATTCCCGTGCTAATGAACGGGTTGCCGATGATTTTGCCGTAAAATTGACCGGCAATTCCCAGTCCTTTATTTCCGGATTAAATAAACTGGCGGAACAAAACCTTTCGGATCGGACGCCGCACCCGCTGGTTGAATTTTTATTCTATAGTCATCCATCCATTGATAAGCGGATCAGTCGTTTGCAAGAAAAATTCACTTGATTTTTCTGTCATGTCAAGCCGTAATTGTCAGATATATAAGCATGAGATTAACATCGCAATTTATTCCAACAGCCCTAACATCCCACCGAATAAATTCCCCAAAGGGGCAGGCGGTGGTTAAAGTTTAACCTGACCGATCACTCAACTAAATTGTAACCATTCACTTCAGTGAATGGGAAATAAATCACTCTCACAACTTTTCCGACTTTCCCAACGGGGACTCCGCGGAGTAGTCGGTCTATTAAGGATATTGTTTCTAAGAAAGGTGTAAAGCATTCGCAGACAATATCCAACATTTTAAACTTGACACGACTCTACCCATTTTTATCAAATTACCGTATATTTCCCAATATTCACTTTAGAAATGATATTATTATGAAACATGCAGTCAGTATCAGCATAGGAAGCTCGAAAAGGGATAAAAAGGTTGTCATTGAACTGCTTGGAGAAAAGGTCACCATCGAACGGATTGGTACCGACGGCAGTATGAAAAAAGCCGCTGAGATGTTTCGTGAGTTAGACGGCAAGGTGGACGCCTTTGGAATAGGCGGGGCCGATCTGGGACTTCAGGTTGAAAACCGCTATTACCCACTGCATTCCGTTAAACCGATGGTGCAGTATATCCAAAAAACACCCTTCGTTGATGGCCTGGGTCTGAAGACAACCCTGGAGACGCAGGCCGCGAAATTCCTTGAATCGGAAATCGGACCAAAAATCACCTGGAAGCGGGTACTCTTTACGTCAGCAGCCGACCGCTGGGGACTGGCGCTTGGATTTGTCGATGCCGGTTGGAAATGTATGTTCGGCGACCTGATGTTCGGATTGGGAATTCCCTGGCCTATTTTTACCATCGGCGGTGTAAAAACCATCGCCTCCTTTGCTATTCCCATCGTCAGCCGGATGCCCTTTAAAATGCTTTATCCAACCGGAGATAAACAGGATATTAACGAACCCAAATTTGAAAAATGGTACCGCTGGGCCTCGGTAATCGCCGGTGATTGCCATTACGTCAAGCATCATATGCCCTATAATATGAAGGGCAAGATCGTTGTGACCAATACGACAACCCCGGAAGATGTGGAATTTTTTCGTGAGCGGGGTATTCGCTACATGATCACTACAACGCCCTGTATAGAGGGCCGCAGTTTCGGTACGAATATGATGGAAGCAGCGCTTGTGGC
>JAUSPJ010000199.1 GCA_030655795.1 Fidelibacterota bacterium
ATGATCGCATTAACAGACGCTGACCGCTTACTGGAAGTATCCGTTGAAGAAGAAGTTGATGTCGCGATTATGGGCGCAGGCCTGCCGTTGAAATTACCCGCTTCCATCCTAGAAAAAGGTTTAAAAAATATCCATACCCGATTCATCCCAATCGTTTCATCCGGCCGGGCGGCGGAATTAATCTTCAATCACTGGGCCAAAAAGTATTCCCATATTCCTGATGCGGTGATTGTCGAAGGCCCCTTAGCCGGCGGACATCTTGGATTTAAGGCCGCTGATCTGACACAGGCATCCAACACCCTTGAAAACCTGGTAACCGACGTGATAAACGCCGTTCGCCCCTTTGAACAACTGTTTCATCATCAGATACCGGTGATTGCTGCCGGCGGTATTTACACCGGTAACGACATTTATAGATTTCTCCAACTCGGTGCCAGCGGTGTACAGATGGCCACACGCTTTGTCACAACCCATGAATGCGATGCCAATATTCGATTCAAAGAGATGTATTTGGACTGCCGGGAATCCGACTTGCGGATCATTGAAAGCCCCGTTGGATTGCCCGGCCGTGCCATTAATAACCCCTTCTTGGAATCCGTGTCAGCGGGCGAAAAAAAGCCCTTTAAATGTCCCTGGAAATGCCTGCGAACCTGTAATTTCGAGAAGGTACCATACTGTATTGCAAAAGCATTGATATCGGCACGCAGGGGAAAATTCAAATACGGTTTTGCGTTTGCCGGCTCGAATGCCTGGCGAGCGGATAAAATTATTTCAGTTCATGAATTAATGGACATAATAAAAAAAGAATACCAGCGTGACTCACGAATAATGAGATTGGATAATTATCAAGCTCGTTCAGATTTTGTATTCGAATATGCAGAATGAGTCTATTTCTTTATATTGATTTTTAAAAGTTTTCAATGTTTCATTGATTATAAACTTAAATTACAAGACCTTTTCCGAAGGATGCCTTTGGCACATGTGCGATTTGGTATAATGATCAAGCTGATTAATAAGAACATTTGTTGATCACTCGCCCATTTTTTAGGTTTTATTTTTTTAATTTCCGCCAAACCCGCGGAATCCACATCGGTACTTCCTGCATATAATTTCGATATTCATCGCCAAAACGTTCAAGCAGTAATTTCTCTTCATGCCGACATAAATAGTATAAGAATCCAATTGTCAATATCCAGACTACCGCTGCGGCCACGGACATGCTAATTATCAATAACCCCAAATAGAGAAGTATTTCACTCAGATACATAGGATGACGACAAACATTATAAACACCTTTACGAATTACACCAGGCACTTCCCGGATTTCACCAAAGACGATAGATAACGTTGTTACAGCAAGATAGCCGGAAACTATCAATAAGATGATACCAATTGGAACCCTGATAATATTGGGAACCACATCATTCAGAAATGTCGTATTCTTGAAAAAAAACGAGTCCGCCAGCCATACAATGACAAACAGAATCGCTATTGTTGCCTGACCGGCATCCCCGAGTTTATGTTCACCAGTCAGGTCGTCACGATCGTGGTGATTCTTTTTTGGTTTAGCTTCTTTGTTCATTTTATCATCTTCTCTGAAAACCCAACGGAGCCCAAATAGAAGCCCGATTAAAAACAGTGGACCGGCAAGAAGCAGGTAAACAGAAATTGGAAATTTACCCCAGGCCATAAAAATATAAGCAATTCCAAGAATTATATATATGATCGCCCCAATCCACTCCCGTTTCCAAGAAATCAGTAATGTGAAAATGATTAGAAATGTGGGAATCAAATGGATACCCAAAGCAATGATCGCTTTCAATAATGAGTAACCTTCTGAAAATACATCCAGGGCAAACACACTGATAAACAGCGCAAAAATTATGCATAATATTCTCGGAAGCCAGGTGAGGATTTTTATAGTATGCTTATTCATCTTAATTCTCCTCAATTTTAAATCTATTGTACTGAATTATCCTTGAAGATTCAATAAAGAACCTATAAAAAAATTATCCTGTATTATTCTGCTATTATCTCCGGCATACCCTCATACTTCACAACATTTTCCGGCTTTCCGCAAAGTGCAAAACTGTGATTCATGTGGTCCCGCTCATCCAGACCAATCCGGCGGAAGACATCCGCCCACGTTTTCAGATCACTAAACTGTTTTACAATACCACTTTTAACCGGCTGATCTTCCCATTGTGGATTATCAAGGACGAACTTTGCATAGACATGTTCGGCATGGTCTTCAAATTCGGCATTGAACAGAAACGCCCTCTTGATATTGAAAATTGCCGTCAGACGGGTCATAAGTGTATACAAACTTACCATGATATATGGAATTGATGGAATAAGATACCAGGGATCTTTGATACCGTCTTCTCTCATTTTTTCGTTAATCACCCGGAGATGCCAGTATTCATTGTCCTGGGCTGCCCGGCTCCATTCCATGATTTTACCGGATTTGTCAATTAGTTCATTGTTTTTGTACTTACGGGTTAGGCGACCATACTGTCGGATTTCCCAGGAACGATAAGGAATACTGGCCAGGATTTCGATCAGTTTTGTCTTTCCAAGCGTAATCTTCCAGCCGGTAACCACATCCATGCTGAAAAAAAATATCCTGGCTGACAGGGAATATTTATAACGTGGTCGTTTCAGAGAAACTCCTTGTTCTTTTTTCAGATCAACCTTCTTGTTTTCCACAGTTTATCTCCTTTATGTGACTACACTTATAGAATAATCTTTGGTTTATTACGTTACGAAAAATCCAAGACATTTTACATAAAGAAGGGAGAACATAATCTCCCTTCTTTCAGACTATTGTTATTCAGTTCATTTTGAAATACGTCGGACGGCCCGAATGCTGTGTCGTCGATAATTATTGTAATGTAGATCCTGTGGATTGAAACTGTCAATTCTGACCCGTCCGGAAGAATGAATAAATTCATAGTCGCCCATATATAATCCAACATGGGTTATGCGGTCTGGATATGGACTGAAGAAAATCAGATCACCGGGTTTCAGATTCTCTGGAAAATTCGTTGTATCAACAGCTGCCCCTTCAAACACCTGCATACTGGCGTCACGTTGAAGGAGATAACCATGCTGCCGAAAAACCAATTGTGTTAGACCGCTGCAGTCCAGCTGTTTTGGTGACGCCGCTCCCCACATATAAGGACGACCATTCAAGGATTTTGCGGTTTTAATTACCTTGATGAAATCAAGAGGACGATTGAGATAGTCATCCAGTTTCTCCAGCGATTTTGAAGGGATGTAACCATCACGACCATCCGGATAGCCGACTTTCGTCCATTTGCGGGTTTGTTCGATCAGCCGGAACCGGTTTCCCATCACAACATCACTGACGGGCTGTGATTTTTGCGATGCTTTTGAATATACCATTCCCTCAAGATCAATATAAACCACCTGGGGAGCGCTTGCCCAATCCTCTTTAAACGTTTTATCGCCTTCATGCACCCTGTCATCGGATACCCAGCCCAGATAGCCGTCATCGGTTCGTACCAGGTAAAAACCACGCTCATGTTTTAAAATATCCAGAGGCAAACCCTGCAGACTCTGCGATACCATCTCCGCTGTAACAGAAGGCCGGCGCCGCAATATGGCGATTGAATTTTTCGGCACTGCGAAAATAATACCGTTCATCACATCGTCAGGCAAGAGCCGGATATTTTTCTCAAATTTAATATCCGGAGGAAATGATACATCGATCTGCTGATACAATTCGCCCCTTGCGGCTTTGTTATCCGTTTCCCCGTTTAATACATACTGATTGTTGATTAATTGCGGTCTTACTGTCCAAACGGAAGTACGTTTA
Source organism: Fidelibacterota bacterium (assembly GCA_030655795.1). Classification (GTDB taxonomy): domain Bacteria; phylum Fidelibacterota; class UBA2242; order UBA2242; family UBA2242; genus B118-G9. The sequence goes on from JAUSPJ010000199.1 coordinate 3,842, forward strand.
TCCGGACAATACTGTTTTTTTATGGTTTCAGAAATCTCATTAACCCGATTAAATACATCCGTCGTATCCGCCAGTAAAAACCGAGTGAATACGATCAGTATTAATAAATAGACATTCTGGTTTTTCCTCCGTAACAACATTTACTCCTTACCAATTAATCCCTATTTTGCATAACCCAGGGTTGTATTATACCCAATCTCATCAAGCAGCACTTCGATTGCTTTGTCAATTGCCGGATCGCTTTTTATATCATTTTTTATCCGTTCCGACAAACCTCCGGCGAGTGTGGAAAGTTCAGTGACCAGACCGCGCTTAATCTGCGCAATATTCGCCTCAAATTCATTGGCTTTCAGTGAGTCATAGACAGCATAAATTGACTTAAAAGGATTCATCAAATCTTTGAATTTATCTTCTTTTAATAATTCCTTTTCGATGTCCCGCAGCTTCTTTTCATTTTTATGATTGTAAATAAATCCGTCTTTTTCCAGAAATATTTTAAAATCTTCAACAAGTTCTTCATCAACAACTACCGGTAAAGGAATCTCTCCGTTAACGGATTTATAATGAATGGCATAGGAATAAAACATGTTCTGGCGCCATAATTCACGTGAATAATCGGACAGCGATTCGGCTTTTATTTCCAGATCCGGTACAATTCCGCCGCCACCTTTAAGCACACGCCTGTTTTTTGAGTAAAAGAGCGTATCAGTGGGAATATTTTCCTCAACCATTTTTGGATTATTCAGATAATCGGGTTTTTGAATCAAGCGGCCGCTGGGAATATAATATTTTGCCGTGGTCACTTTCACAGAATGATCATTGTCGATTCGAAAGACTGTCTGCACAAGTCCTTTGCCAAAGCTCGTCGCTCCGATGACAATTCCCCGATCCAGGTCCTGAATAACTCCGGCAACAATCTCACTGGCCGACGCGCTTCCCTGATTTTCCAATACTGCTAACTTAATTTCATTCGGCAGGTAAGGTTTCTGCTCCGCAACGAACACCTTGTTCGACATCGGTGTCCGTCCCTTTGTCAGTAAAAGTGTATCGCCAATATTCGTGAATAGTTCCGATACTGCCAATGCTTCAGCCAGGAGTCCGCCCGGATTGCCCCGCAAGTCAAGGACTAATCCCTGCATTTTGCGATCTTCTTTACGAAGTGTGCTGATTGCATCCCTGACCTCCTGAGACGCACCTTTCGAAAACCCGGATAACCGGATATACCCGATATGATCGTCCAGCATCCCCGTATAACTGACATCGGTTATATTAATATTTTCCCGGTTCAGTGTGTACTCATTCAATCCCGGAACTCCGGGCCTGCGAATAGTCAGCGTGACCGTTGTACCGATCTCTCCACGAATCAATTGCGCAGATTTATCAAGGCCCATTCCCACCGTTGATACCGAATCGACCTTCAATATTTGATCCCCTGGAAAAATATTCGCCCGGCTGGCGGGACTGCCGTCCATCGGGGAAATTACAGTCAGCGTATCTTTACGCATGCTGATCCGCAAACCGACACCGCCGTATTTTCCTTTTGTCAGTGTTTCCAGAGGATCTTTCTCTTCTTTTGTTAAAAAGACGGTGTAGGGGTCCAGTTCCTTCATCATTTCGCGAATGCTATTCTCTGTAAAATCCTGGGCCTTGATGGGATCCACATAATTCGTAAAGAGCTGTCGATAAACCTCATTATAAAGGCGAATAGAAGTGGATATCTCTTTATATATATCCGAATTGCCGACGGCAAATAAAACCGTTATTGACAGCAGTAAACCGATTATAATACTATTTCTGCGTTTGCTTGTGTTCATTTGCATATCGTTTCCTTTAGTGTTCTGACTATTTTCCATATCTCATTTGATAACGCTTCCGGGGTTCGGTTGCCTTCGAGAACGGTAAATCGTCCCGGTTCGTTCTTCGCCATTTTAAGAAACCCGTCACGTATCCTTTTATGAAAATCCATTGTTTCCTGTTCCAGCCGGTCCAGATTTTTCTTGCCAAGGCGTAAATGTCGCTCTTCCAGTGAGATATCAAGAATAAATGTTTTATCGGGAACCAGTGAATCGGTTGCGGCTGCATTCAATCGCTGTATAAAATCCAGATCAATACCGCGGCCATAGCCCTGGTATGCGGTAGTCGAATCGTAAAACCGGTCACAGATGACAATTTCTCCGGCCTCAAGCGCCGGAATAATCCGGCTTTTGGTTAACTGATGCCGGCTGGCTGAATACAACAGCAGTTCTGTCATGGGCAACATACTGTCATGATTTTTATCCAGAAGGATATCCCGGATTTTTTCGCCAATTTCCGTACCACCGGGCTCCCGAAAGAGCTGATAGGGAATTCCGGCCTTGTCCAGATGCTGAATCAGGGCGTTTATCTGGGTTGTCTTCCCGGAACCGTCAATTCCTTCAAATGTTATAAAAATTCCGCTTTTCATAGCGTTAAAGTTAATGATACTTCCTGAAAGAGAAAATCATTACTATCACAACCATGTATTTATTTTAATTCACGTACTTCCGGTTTTTGAAGCAAATCATCCGGTAAAAACCGGTAACTCAGATATAAAAATGGGGTGTCGATTGCCGCTACAATAATTTTCAGAAGATAGGTCGACAGAACAATTTGCAGGACAATCTTGATGGGAAAAACACCAAGAAACGCAATCAATGAAAAGGTGACAGAATCGATCAATTGACTGGTCCAGGTGGAGGCATTATTTCGCAGCCAGAGCATCCGGTTATTGGTAATTTTACGGATAGCCTGATAGGCCCAGATATCATGAAACTGCGAAATCAGGTATGCTACCATCGATGCCAGAACGATGCGAGGCGCAAATGAAAATATAGCCTTCATTCCCTCATGCACGGTATCGTATTCCGATGGTTTGATCAGCAGAATGAATTGGGATGTTATCAAATAAAAGACCGCTGCAAAGAAACCGATCAGGACAGCCTTCCGCCCCGCTTCCTTACCGTAATGTTCGCAGAGCATATCGGTTACCAGAAAAATTGCCCCGTATGTGATATTCCCGCCGGTAGCGCTCAAACCAAACAAGATAAACTGTTTCGTGACGAAAATATTCGCCAGAACGATACATATCGCTATATGGGCGTACAACCAAGTTTTGCCCATTCGAAACGTCAGCAACGTCATGCTGAGTATGACAATAATCATTAACAAAAAAGTAAGTTCGTTTGGCATATCTACATTTAAACAGGAATTATTTTAACTGTTTAGACAAAAACACTCACTCTTCGTCCCAGCTGCCCATTTTTGAGTATTTTTCAATACGTTGTAGGACCAGTTCATTCACCGGTATTGCGCAGAGTTCGTCAAGATTTCTGAGAATGACACTTTTTAATTTTTTCGCCGTCGCATCCGGATTCCGATGGGCGCTACCATCAGGCTCGCTAATCAGTTCATCGGCTACGCCCAGTTCGTAAAGGTCTTTGGCAGTTACTTTCATCGACTCAGCCGCAATATTTGCTTTGGCGGCATCCCGGTACAGGATAGATGCACAACCTTCCGGGCTGATGACCGAATACCAGGTATTTTCCAGCACGATATTACGATCCCCAACTCCGATTCCAAGTGCGCCGCCGCTGGCGCCCTCACCGATAACACAAATGAGAATAGGTGTTCGTAAGCGGCTCATTTCAAAGAGGTTTCTGGCAATTGCTTCCGCCTGTCCTCGCTCGTCCGCGCCGATTCCGGGATATGCGCCCTGAGTATCAATAAATGAAATAACGGGTTTGTGAAACTTTTCCGCCAGTTTCATCGCCCGTAAAGCTTTGCGGTATCCTTCCGGATGGGGAGAGCCAAAAT
>JAUSPJ010000367.1 GCA_030655795.1 Fidelibacterota bacterium
GTTCGCAATATTGTCCTATTCCGAACTAAAGCCTACTTAAATCTTCCACAAATTCCCTCATTGCAGGAACGTAAGTTTCTTCTAATCCGATACTCGACGGATGGTTTACGCCATTCCCCCCATATGGTTTTTTAGTTGTATAATCTAAATTGACATGATCTCCAAACATTTCGGATTCCGTTAATGTGGGTAAAAATTGTTTGTATTCTCCTTTGTAAATAACAAGATTTTGAACTGTGATCAAACCAATACTTCCCCCATTTTTATTCAATCTAATTTCGGATGGAGTATTATTAATTTGCACCCGATCACGTAATACTCTTGCCCCGTCAATAAACACGTCAATAATATCATCGCGTTTTTCAAATGTTATCCGGCGATACACACCATCGTTCCACGATATCCCCGGAAAATATGATTTTGTTGGGGACGTGTAATGAGCGACGTCACCAATATTTGCATAACTCTCAATCGCAGCGGCGCCTCCAGATAGCGGTTTAACCATTAAGCAATTTCGTATATACCCAACTAAATAATTGTAATTAATCGATAAATTTTCAACGCCATCAGTGAACCCACTAAATTTTAAATCAAACGCCACGACAAACGATTTTGAATTAATTGGAATGATTATTTCTGTGCCTGCAGTTTGAGTCGTATAAGTATATCCTACCTTTGTGGCTGTTCCGCTTACAATAGCATCTGTAGCAGCGTATGTTTCTGCGATTGCCTCCATGAAAGGATTTTCAAATATTTTCCCTGTTCTCTTCAAATTGCTTATTTTATTTACATCAATGATATAACATCCCTTTTCCTCGCCGAATGTCCGGATTGTATGCGCCGACATATCAACCGCCTGCTGAATTTCTAATGCCCCCCACGTATCTTCAGGTGAATAACATGGTCGTGGCGATGTTAATAATGCGATGCTCGGAATTGGGCTAAAATTTGCGTTAACGTATGTTAGTACAGCATTGAGATAATATTTAAACGCCTTGGCACTCGCAATCGTTGTTTGGTTTATCCCCCACCCAATTATTAATAAATCTGGCGCAGTATCTTTGACGTGCGCCGCCCACGATTTTGTGACTGAATTAAATGTTTTATCTGATCCATAATCTTGGATTACTGTCCCCCCAGATGACCGATTATAGAAATTAAATATGTTATCTTTAAACTGGCCAGTTATCATATCCATTAATCGTTGGTAATATGAATCTCCCGTGGTTATCGAATTCGGCCCTTGTTCTAGTGCTCCGGCATCGATTGTGTTATACCCGACGTTCAAGCAATCCGTACCTCCGGTTGAAATACTATCTCCCCAGATTGAAATATTTATATCTCTGCTTGCCCCCAGCGCTGTATTGAATTGGGTAAATTGATTTTTTCGCAATGGCGATTTGTTATATTTTCCGTTGTATTCTATTAATGTAGGAGAAATATTTATATAACAATTAACAATGTTACTACTTTCTATTTTTGCATTTCCGAACAAAATTAAATTTCTTGCTCCGGACAATACCCCACTAACCTTATAGGTGTGAGGCTTGTCGAAATAGGCATATTTTAATCCCTTGGCTTTTAATGTGGAAAAATAGTTATTTAACAATGTTGTTGCATCTGCTGTGCCTATTGTGGGATTCACACCATACAAGCTAGCCTGCCCGTTGTTCGTAATTTCTGCCAATTGCGAATCAATTAAGTCTATTTTCGTCCCCAAACTGGCCTGCCCTCGCCGGGAATCAATAACCTCGGCATTGCCGGTTGTATCGGTTAATGCCAGGACCGCTGCGTCCTTGATTGCCTGGGTTTGGTTTTTCGCTGTTTCAGCTAAATTCTTAGATGCCAGGGATTCGGCCGCACTAGCTGCAGATTCCCCGGCCTTGGTTGTCGCCGTTGCCGCTGATCCAGCCGAAGCGACCTCCGAAGCCTTGCTATTTATTTCTGCCGTTTCTGAATGTGCCTCTGCCAGTTCTGCGGCTATTCTCGCCGCTTCTGCTTCTGCTTCAGCTAATTCAGCTGCCGCTCTTGCATTTTCAGCTGCTATTTTTGCGGCTGCTGCTTCTGCCGCTTTAGTCGTCGCAATGCCTGCCTGGGTGGTTGCCACCACAGCTTTTGCTGTTGCGATAACCTCAGAGTCCGCCGCCGCATCAGCACTGGCCAGAGCATTTGCTTCCCCCTGAGTCAGCTCTGCGAATTTTATATCATGCTGAGCTTCCTTTTGAATTATCGCAATGTTGTCGACGTTCACTGCTTCTAGCGTATCGGCGATGGCGTCTCGGACATCCTCACCTTGCTGTGCCGCTCGTATTGTAGCGACAAGGGTTGTTAGATTTGCCATGTGTTACCTCCTATTCAATCATGAAATCAAGTGCTGCTAATTGTTGTAGTGTGATATCAAATTCGACGACTTCAAGCATCGTCTCCGGCACCATGTGGAAATCAATATCCACTTCGATATTTAACAAATCATTTAACTCTTTTGTGTATTCCGGGCTTTCTTTGTCATCCTGGTATTTTTCTTTCAGCGCTGTCAGCGATTCAAAATAATCGTTGTATTCCATTTCCAACTTCCTTGCATTTTTCCGGATGGCATAAGTCAGCCGAACTGGCAAAGGGAGGTCAGCGACCGCCCCCAGTCCGTTGATCCGGTTGATGATTTCGATGTTTTTAATTTTCATTACAGCGCCGCCTGCTCTGCGATTAATTGATCCTGGAAGGCGTAGGCCGCATCCTCGAACGCCAATTGTTCAGCTCCGATGGCGGCCCGATTTGCCTTATATAGATCGTATTGAACAATATAATGATTGAACGACATGCTTTCCGGATTAACTGTATTGATCCTTGCCTCAAACATTTTTGCAGCGGCGTCCCCGACTTTTGATGTTCCTTTAAAAATGGTTTCTTTCGTGATTTCTAACATAGTAATTCTCCTTTTAATTCTGCGATTTGATATTTTAGAATGGATATTTCATTTTGTTGCCGTGCTGCGGTTTCTGTCAGTTTGGCGTTTAGTTCTTGAATTGCCTTTATTATCATCGGCGTAAATACATGATCTTTAATTTGATAACTGTCGCTACCGTCGGTCTGCCTTACTTTGAATACATAATTTTCGCCCAGATCTTGTTCCGCTTCCTGGGCAATCATCCCGAAATCTTCATGTTTTCCGTCTTTTATCCAATCGAACATTCTTATTTTTGTTCGACCAATTCTGTCCAGCGCTGATAACTTAGCGTCGAATATATTTTGTTTGAATTTACGGTCTGATACCGTTGGCCATATACCGAAAACGTTCGTTCCGGTTCGGTTTGTTGCGATTTGCAAATAATCAGATGTGACGAACTTAAGCTCTAGAATCTTTTCTGTACCGCTGGTGGCCGTCGTCATTAAATTGTTAGCCGTTAGACTGTATGTGACAGTTACGTTACTGCCATCTGTCGTTAGATTTATTCCTCCAGACCCGGCATATAAAACCGCACCATAAGAAGCATTGGCGTAAACTCCTCCAAACTTACCACTAGGAGTGTGTCTAAAAGCCATTCCAGCGTAGGTTGAAGAAGAATCCAACGCGATAGATCCGGTCGCTGTAATATTTGCAAAATTCAAAGCCCCACCTGAAATCCTATTGCACGAAATAGTTCCGGTTATTATATTATCGCCATTTATTACTGTTTGACCAGTTGTTGACAATTTTGTCGCAACGTCTGAAACAGCGTTCGTCCGGGCGTTTGACGCCATCAACGCTACCGTGTCATTACTAAATGTACAGATTCCCGTTAAGGTTAGCTTGTCAGCGTTTATCGTAACCCCGCTTTCGCCACTCGCGTTAATGCTTGCAATGATTGATGCTGTGTTTACTTTTCCGTCCAGACTTGTCTGTGTTGCCGATAGGCCAGCACTTAAAGCCGTTATGTCTACACCGGCTTGATTTACCAACGTCCCTAAATCCGACACGGTGGTTTGCGTGGATGTTAGGCTAGCCCCAAGAGCTGTTATTGTCAGTGCCGTTTCTGCTATCGACGACTCTGTCGCTTTCGTTCTTGATTCCAATGCTGACAAACTAATCCGAAAAGCGTCCATCTCTAATTTTGTCTCGTTTATCGTCGTTCCCTGTTCTTCCACTGTTTCAGCTGTTATTTTGATCAGGAATGATAACTCATTTGACACAAACTCCATATTTTTGACCGTATTGGCTGTCGTTATGGCAAATCCCATAATCCCGCCGCCTAACGGTCCACTGATCCGATCTGTCAGGCTTTGAGTCACACCACCAAGGACAATCCGGTCATTTCCCGGTTCTAATAGGTCACGCTCTTTTTTGCTGACTGATAAAAATGCGTCCAGGTCGTGAGGTTTTGAAACACTTCGGGCCATGTCTCCGACTTGAAACTTTTGAATATCTACATTAACCATACTTAGGTCGATTGCGGTCAATTCCAGGGATATCCCTTGCTTAACCAATCCGGCCAGCTTTAATTTTGCCGCATACAATAACGCCGAAGCGCTGTCGATGTCTGGCCACTCAAATTCCTTGAAGATCCAGCCGTACTCAGCAACCGCCAGTTCGTCATAGATATAATCACAGCCGTTGTTGGCCGTGGCTATGGTTAATTTCTTCCCGTCAATTTCTTTTCCGTATGGTACGATTGCGGTGTATATTCCGCTTGCGTCCGTTATTTTGGAATAATCCAACATATTGACGCCAAATTTTATCGGCTGTGAATTAACTGAACCGTAGTTTTCCAGATAATTTAGAAACTTGATCCCGCCGATCCTCTCGATCACCAGTACCCCGCCCAGGGTGTCCAGCATGGTTGTTTTTATCAGCTCCAAGGTCTTGACATATTCGTTTTCCCGGAACAGCCCGTCTTTCAGCTTGCCGTTCGTGCCATCAACTTTTGACACAATAATGATGCTGATTGACTCAGCCCGTAGCGATTGCCCGGTTGTCCCGGCTGTTTCTCCATCCTGTTTCCAGTCCTGCCAGCCGTCATTTTCAACATGAACCCGGTATTGAATCGAAAATAATCCAGCATCAGCGCCGGTTAATTTAATCTCAACCGCTTGCATCTCGACGCTTTGCCCGGTTGTCCCAGCTGTAGCGCCGTCCACTTTCCATTCCTGCCAGCCGATATCTGCTAGATGTGCCCGATAGGTTACGCCGATATCCAGATTTCCGATGTTTTCCAGCTTTAATTCAATGGCCTCCATGCGCAACCCAGAACCGGTTGTACCACTGTCGTCGCCGTTGCGCACCCAAGATAACCAAGACAAGTTCTCAATGTGTGTTCGGTAATTCGTCGATATATTAACGCCTGTTCCATCACCGAGAACCGTACAGATTCCCATATGCAACCGCTTGTCTGATGTCACTTGCATGTTGTGATTGTCAAGCACCATGGTCAGCCACTGTTCTGGCGTAACGTTGACGTACTGCGCGGGGCGCTGGATGCTGTCAAGTAAATATCCTAATTCTCCCTCACAGGTGACGACTCTTTTTTTGTAGATATCTTCGGCGTCGCTAAGAATCCGCCCCTCAAATATCAGGTCTTTTCGTGCGTTTGAGTAAATCTCATAGACTAAAATCGTTGTGTGCATTTTCCGCAATTTTTTATAATGCGCGTGCGTTGGATCGATGGTAAATGTCATACCGCTGGACTTATTGATTCCTTCGGACGTTTTTGCACTCAATAATCGGTAATCCGTCCGGATGTCATGCAGCAGCACATCGGCGCGCGGAAAATCAGACGCCCATATTTGAACGATCGGTGCATTGTTTTTTATCTCATTTGTGATCACCGCATTCAGGTCGACTGTTTTGATCAATACAATCGATACTGCTTCCAACCGTATTTCTTCACCAGTTGTCCCCAGTGTTTCGCCGTTTTTCTTCCACGTCGTCCAGCCGGTATTTTCCAAATGGCCACGGTATTGGACTGTGTATTTACTGGCATCGGTCCCGGTCAAGACAATCTCGACTGCTTCAATTCGCAATCCCTGGCCAACCGTACCGGCCGTTTTGCCATCGGCGAACCACGCTTGCCAGCCAATATTTTCAACATGGACCCGGTATTGTATTCCGATGTCCAGCCCATCCAGTGACGACAACTTGATTTCCAACGCTTCCATGCGCAGCCCTAGACCTGTTGTCCCGGATTTCGTGCCGTTTTTCACCCATGACGCCCACGCCAGATTTTGGATGTGTGTCCGGTAATTTACTGCGATTAAAGGAGCATCGCCCGGATTCCTTAAAAGATTTTCTGATTTTAGCGTTATTATAATTTGAATTGCTTCTGCTCGTAACGCAAAAGTCATTGTCCCTGAAACGTCGCCATCCCTGCACCACTCTTGCCAGCCCTCGTTCTGCACGTGAACTCTATACCAGATTGAATAATCATCCGCGTCGGTTCCGGTCAGGTGCATTTTAATTGCTTCTAATCGTTTCCCTTGATACGTGGTTCCCGCTGTGGCTCCATTGGCCACCTCGGGAAGCCATCCGAGATTTTCTACATATGCTGAATAGGCGACACCTAAATCCAATACGCCTGTATTAATCAGCGCGATCCGAATCGCTTCCACCCGTAGGCCTTGGCCAACTCGACCACTTAGGCGCCCATCCGTAACCTCATTACCCCAACCGTAGTTTTCAACGTGGGTTGAGTAGCTTGCACACAGAATTTTTCCCGGTGGGATTGCTGAATTGGGATCACTGATCGGGACGATTATCTGCGTTGGGTCATCCACTGGTGTGTTTGGCACGACAACAACAACGTCCTCGGTGACGCGTTCTAGCATTATTTCAATCGCTTCTGCCCGTAACCATACGCCTGTTGTTCCCGCTGTTTCCCCATCGACCTTCCAGTTTTGCCAGCCAATGTTTTCGATGTGCAGTCGGTACTTTATTTTGTACTTTTTCGCGTCTGCTCCGATTAATCTGATTGTTAGCGCTTCAAGCCGTAATCCCTCGCCAACTGTTCCGATTATCTCGCCATCTGTTTTCACAGTTTGCCAGCCTATATTTTGGACGTGAGCCTGTGCTTCAATGGCGATATCTAAACTACCTTTTTCCAATAAATCAATGATCAGGGCTTCCAGTCTAAGGCCTTTTCCGGTCGTTCCTGATGTAGCGCCATCGGTTACCGCAATGTTCCAGCCCTCGTTTTCAATCTGGGTTTTATAACTAACTTTCATAGGCTCGCTCCCCGATAATCAATCGACACTGTCCCTGATCCGGCAAATGTGAGAACATGCTCTCCTTCGCCTAGGAAAATATCCGGTATAATGTTTTGGCCTAAGCTCAAATTGTAGGTGTTTCCTAAGTAAGTGACTGTCATAATGTTTGTTGTGATAAATTTCGGGCACACCCGTTTCCTGCGTCCGATAATCGTGATTGATCCCGGCACTGCAATGTCAAAATAATCTCTAATTATTCCATCCTCAAAACTGAATGAATCCCAGTCCCACGGTTCCAGGCTGGATTGAGTTTCGTATTTGTATGGGTCCACGGTGGCGGATAGCGTCAGCGTTCCACCATACATCTCCCATTTATAGCTGTCTACCGAAATCCTGCCAAGGAAATAAAATCCCGAATCCTGCGAAAATACAATTTGCATCTTTCGTCCGTGCAAAAAGTTTGATATTTTTGAATGCATCGCGTGAAAGCTTTCTTTCGCTCCAACATATTCAAAAACAACCGTCAAATCCCTCGGGTCATACTCGATATCGCCACTGATCGCTTCAGACAGATCGATGACGTCACTTGTCCCGGGAATCGGTATTTGAGTCAATTTTGGTTTAGGTGGCGAAATATTGACCGATAACATACGTATTTTAAACAACTCTACCAAAGACGTTGTATTGACAAGCACATCAGCTCGACTCATATGACTCCACCCCTTCCTTTAATTCCGGCTATTGCGCCGAATTTTTTATCAATTATGCCCACAAGTTTGTCTCCATCAATCAATACATTACCACCAGTGCTAGCAACAGTAATCAAGCGATTAAGGGCATCTAATATCTCAGCTGAGTTATTATCGCCACTGTTACCGTCGATGACTGAAACAGTCTCAACTGCTGCTTTCAGGTTGGCTTTTGCTGAATTATTGGTTGTCCATTTATAAGATTCTTCGGCCACAGCGGCCTGCATTTTTTCAGCGATACCAGAAAAGAAACCGGGATCGCCGTTTAAATACGGATTATATTTTTTAGGAATAACCGCCTCATCTTTATGAAGCAAATATGGCGCCGTCCGTGGGACTCGGTTCGTCCCTGTCGCTAAGCCGAATAAAGAAGAAGGATCAATTGCCACGCCATCCTGATAAACTCCAAAGTGAAGATGGGCACCAGTTGAATTGCCAGTCGAACCGACAAGACCGATGGTTTGCATTTGCGTGACTAAATCGCCAACACTAACCAGTATTTCTGATAAATGCGCATAAAGTGTTTCTAGGCCGTTGCCGTGGTCGATTGTTACAGAATTACCGTATCCGCCGTTCCAACCTGCCTGTGTGACCGTTCCGGCGCCAGCTGCGCCAACTGCCGCACCGTATGCCGCGCCAATGTCAATACCTGGATGATCAGAACTTGACATTTCGCCGCTGTCTGTCATGAATGGATCACGATATCCGAACCTGGATGTAATCGCGCCATCAACCGGAACTGTCAAACCGTTAAAGTCAGCTCCACCGATTCCGATTGATTTGAAAAATTCAGCGGCACCAGTTCCGATGAAATCAATAGCCGCTTTAAGATTAAAACTTCCGGCTGCGAATTTATCTTTTAAATCCTGAATCATGCTGTTTACAAAAGCCATTAAACTATCGCCGTTGAGACCGTTAATCAAGCCCTGGATCATATATTTACCGATTTCAATAAGCTCTTTTGCCGGTGATGCAATCCCTAGGCCTTCTTTGAACTTAGTCAGGATGTCATTAACTAGACCAGTTATTGCGCCGTAAACATTGCTCGCCGTTTCTTGAATCCCGCGAACAATCTCCCCGATCATTTGCGTGGCCAACGTGTAGAGAGCACCAGGCAAACCTTTAATAATATTTACAATATTGTCAAAGAATGTGGTTCCTGCTGTGGTTGCATTTGCGCCCATATCAGCCGCAAACTGAATGACGTCGGCTATCGTTTCTGTCAGCCAGTTCCAGATATTACCAGGTAACTGCGAGAACCATAATCCAACAGCGGTGATAGCATCATTCGCCGCCTGCTGCATCTTTTGAGGTGTTTCAATGCACCAATCGATAATATTTCTAATCGCCGCGCCGAGCGCGAAAGCAATATTACCGGGTAATTCACTGAACCATTTACCAACCGCATTGACGGCGTTCATTGCCGCATTATGCATGTCTGCCTGAACTTGCATTCCCCAGTTAACAACCGCTACAAGCACGTTGTAAAGGAACGTTCCAATGGTTGATGGAAGTTGTGCGAACCACTCGCTGATCGCCTGCCACCCAGAGACGAATGCGTCCTGAATCATTAACATAATCGTGAAGCCTGCTTCTTGTAGTGCCGGGCCTGCTTCAATCAAGCCATTTACCAAGGCCATGAGTATTTCCGGCAAAGCTGCAATCAGTTGCGGAATAGCCTTAATAAGACCGATTGCCATTTGAATGATCAGTTCTACCCCAGCCACAAGCAATTTGGGGGCATTTTTGACGATTGCATCAATTAATTTTTCAATAATTTCAGGTAATTTATCGATAATAATCGGAATGGCCGCAATCAACCCATCTGCTAGACCAGTAATCAGTGCGATTCCTGCATTGATAATCAAATCGATATTATCGAGCAACATTGTGATAAGACTTAATATTGTCTCAATCGCAATTGGGATCAGTATAGGCAAGGCTTTCGCCAGACCAATAGCCAATTGAGCAATCATTTGGATGCCCAATTCCAACAGCGAAGGAAGCATTCCTAAAATGCCTGTTAATAAGCTTGTAATCACCGTAACAGCAGCAGCCATAATAGCTGGCATGTTCGCAATCAGCCCGTCAATGAGGGACTGCAGGACTTTTACGCCCATATCTACCATGCCCGGCAAATACTCAGCAACCATTTGGACCAGATCAGCTAATACAGTTCCGACTTCCGACACCAGACCATCAATCCCGCCGGAATTAAATGCGTCGTTTAGTTGTTGGCCCATACCGGCAAGTTTTGTAACTGCTTCAGTTGCCATGGGAAGAAGTGCCGACCCTACCGAACTCGCTAAATTCGTGACCTGAAGCTGTGCAATTCTAACTTGATTCGCAAGGGAACCGGATGTTTTAGAAAAATCGCCCTGGGCATCAGCGGTTGCCTGCATCAGATAATTGTATCGAAGCGTTACTTTTTCAGCTTCGGTCATGGCATCGTAACTGGTTGTAATGCCCTGGCTTAATGCATATGCTTCAAGATTGGCCACCGACATATTGATACCGAGCTGTTTTAATGGCTCAGTTTCGCCAGAAATACCGGCTCTGATCTTGTCAAATGCTTCATCGTGATCTAGGTTGTAAAAAGATGACATGTCGCCGGTTAATCCGGCCAATCCTTGAGACATTTCGAGCGTTTGACCATCTGTCAGGCCCATTGATTTCGTCATTGCCCCTAAGGTCGACGTATATTTTTTTGCTTCCAGATCTGATAAGCCGAATGCGGTACCAGCATCCTTAGACCACTTATTGATCGTATCGGCGTTGGCGCCAAACGTGGTATCAACGACATTTTGAACCTCAGATAAATCGCTGGCCATTTTAATAGCATATCCACCAGCTGCTGCCAGTGCTGCTCCCGCTGCCGCTACCGCAGACGCTGCAACAGTCAGCCCTTTTGCTGCGATACTGCCCATCGATGAAAGCTTTCCGCTTAGATTGTCAGAATGTTTCCCTATGTCATCGAGATCGTCTTTTAATTTTTTTGATCCCTTTGAGCTTTCTCGGTCAATCTCAGACCAGGCTTTTTTCACGGCCTCAGATTGATCCATCCCTGCTTTGCGGTATTCAGCTGCCAACGATGCGGCTTGAGACTTTAGGCTTTTAGCGCCTTTCTCGGCTCCGCTGGTGTCTATGCTAGTTTCGACTATAATTTTGCCATCTGCCAATGAGTTCTCACCACCTTTGTGTTGTGAATCGTCATCGGCATCTCAGGCTCTACTTGACTTTTTCTATCTTAATTTCAAATTTTTTCTTACAGTTACGCCCTTTGCAAACGACGAATACGCCTTTACTTTCCGCGCATTCATCGTCGTACGTTATGGGCATCTCGTACCCGCAATAAGGGCACTTCACTTTTTTTTCAATATCCATCCCCTCCTAAAACAAAGCGTCCAGGCTGTTGGCAAATTCGCTTTCCTTTTCTTCTTCTGACCGATAGTCAGGCAGCCGATTTATCCGTTTTAATTCCCGGTAGGCCTTCTTTTGTTCCGGCGACATATCTTTTGTGATCTTCATCGTCCGGTATCCCACGACTTTTTTAAATTCATGGTCATCTCGCAATGCCGACAACAATGACCGGAACGCCCACCAATGTAAATGGTCAATGCGCACCAGGTCAATGCTATATTGATCCAGAAACGCAGCGTAAATCAACGGCGCATCAATATCGAAGGAATAAACAGGCCGTGGCGCTTTCTCTTTCAGATCGTCGTTCTCGTTGCTTTTTTGGGGTTGATCATCGCATCGGTAAAACCACATGAATCGCTCAATGGCAAGATTGACATCAAAATCCATGTTGCCACAAAAAAAACGGTCAACAAGCAGTATAGTCATTTCGCCTTTCTCTTCCATTGTCCCGGGTCCATTTGCGATAATTTCAAACTCAATCATCAGGCGAAAATCAGTATCAACTGGATAATCAACCCCATCAACCGCAACTGTTTGCGGTAGCGCCTTTGTCAGTAGATTCATTTTGCCAGAACAAACTTCTTGTTAGTAACCGGCTTTGTTTTTGGCAAATGATCCATTGGTTTCGCTGTTTTTTTTGTGTATTTTGACGTAAGCTCGTGGATGCTCTCTTGTGCATTCGGGATCTCATTGATCACCTTTTCAAACGCCGCCAGTGAATTTTTTAAGTTCATTTTTCCCTGGAAAACAGCCTCCGAAGCGCCGTCTCCGAACACTTTGTCAAAGAAATCGTTCACGATCACGCATTGTTGGCGGATCGCATCGCCAAGCCGATCTGTTTCTTCTGATTTGATGCTCAATTCATTGATCGCATCCTGAAAAGAATCAGCCACGTCCGCGTCCATTAAATCTAATTCAAGTTCAACACCATTAATTTCTATCATTAGTCAATCCTCCTTAGACTGCTGCGGTAAATGTTGCGATTTTTTTATCGGCATCCAGTACAACAGTGCCTTTTACAATAGGGCCGTTTGACTTCAACGTACCACTGTAGGTGTACGCGTCCGTAGAATCACCCTCGCTATCAGGGATAACGGTAAAATCACGCTTTCTAGCTGCGTAGGTGGTCACCTCAGCAACCGTAGTGGAATCAGTCAGATCCACGATGATGATAGATCGAATGGCTGCAGTTCCCAGCGTTTCGTTGTCAGTCAGCGCCACAATATCATCATGAACCGGGTTATCGGTGTATTGATCAAACCCATAAGCCATCGAAGGGCTGAAACCAATTAAATCAGTTCGCTCAAAATCTTCGTCCGTATATTGCCGGCTGTATTCTTTCGCGTTTTTACTGGTACTGGAATCCGTAAAGCTTCTCATTCGATGATAAGCGATTGTTCCTGATCCTTCTGCTGGCACTCCGTAAAAGGCCAGCTTGTCACTTCTTTTTACTAATACTTCACTCATGTTTTAAGCCTCCTGCTTATATTTAAAATTGCACTGTATAATATACTGCGCTTTATCCAATTCATTGTTGTACATATATCCCGGGGTGGTCGCCTGGATTGATACCGGGATCTGGTTTTCATTCATTGCCGGCAAATCGTTGGAATCCGTCCAGATCTCTAACCATTCTGAAAAGTGTTCAAAAAACCCGATGTTATCCAGATTCTCAAGCACATCAGATCCGTAAGGTTCACGACTGGAAAAGTTAAAAGCAAACTGCCGAATTGACCCGCCATCTGTGTATTTTTTGAAGATAGGATCTACCGGAACACTTTCGATCATGTAGGCCGTGGCGTCTTCTTTGAGGTAATCAACACCAATCCCTCGGTGATACTCATCCAGGTATGGACAGGTCTTGATAAAATCTCGAATGTACTTTATAATCGTCATTTGATTTTACCTCCCGCCATATCTGCTACCGACTTCACAATCTCTTTGCCGCGATCAGACCACATTCGCAAACACCATTGCCTGCCTCGCAACCCTTTCCCTTTATGCTCGTACCATTGGCGCCGCGAATAGGGCTGAACATATTCGATTGACCCCGGCTTTTCCACGGCTGTGTTTTTTAAAGGCCCTGACCGCTTCGGTACATATTTATCACTTAATCGCCTGATTTCATGCGTCATGAACTTTTGCGCTTTACCGTTTTTATCAAGCCCTCGCTTTAATAAAATCTTTTCTGTGGAATCTATGTTGATCTTAACTTTCGTGTTCATTATTTCGCTCCAATCTCCCAATGAGGAAGTGACGCATCTGTCAGATCAACAACGGAAATGATGGTAAATACATCGTCACAGGCATTTTTTAGGCCATCCAGATTGTTCGGCTTAACCCCAGTCAGATCAAAGTCGACAATCCCTTTGACGATAATGTCTCCGGCATTTAGTGTGAAATACTGACCCTTCTGAGTTGATCTTGCCCACGCTTTAGGTTTCAAGTAAATCTTGTCTGTGGTCACATCCCGGTCAACCAGAACCTCTGTGACATCAGCTGTCAACAAACCCTTGTCGCTTACCGTTACCGCCCGGGATCCCTGCCAGTTAATACCGTAAAGATACGTCCGGCAATAAACATCTTTCTCCAATACGCGGTCATAATATTTGTTGTATATTGTCATATCAGCATTGGTAATCATTCCAGACCTCGATACAATAACCCTGAATTTGCCAGCCATACTCTAGCCGCTTCATTGAGTTTCTGTTCATTTGAC
>JAUSPJ010000002.1 GCA_030655795.1 Fidelibacterota bacterium
GCCCAGAGATCAATTAACAACGTATCGCCTTTTTTAATCGTATAGGTATTTTCCTCGGTCGGTTCAAAATGGGGGTCGGCCGGATGATCATTGACGCCAATAATCGGATGATCACCATCGTCGGTAAGCCCCTCCTCTTCAAATCGTTTTACAATATATCGCTGGGCCTCGTACTCGGTGATCTTTTCATTTGCCCGGATTTTCCTGCCGATAAGTTCAAAAACTTCATCTTTTATTTGTTGAACCTTCTCTCCTGCCTCCAGATGGGCTTTGTATCCTTCTCCGTCAATAACTGCTTCAAAGGTCTGAACCAAATCTGCCGAAGAGACAACCGTTACACCGAACGATTGAATCAGTTCGACAGTTCCGGCATCCACAACCGACACGTAGGGTATATTATTTTTAGGAGAATACTGCATAGCGATCTGTCTGGTATTTACCAAAGTTTCACGAATAATCCGATGCAGGTCCTCCCACGAGCGATAGACTTCTTTCTTTCCAGTCAGCGAATCCAGTTTCCTGGCTTCAACTGCTGAAACGATTCTGACCGGCTCGCCCTGAACCGGGATAAAATAAAACCAGCGTCTGGTCGTAAATTTTGAGAAATCCAGCCCCAGAATCCGGTATGCCATCGCATCACGATGATGAAAGTCATAAAATAGCCAGCCGTCAATCCCTTTTTCTGAAATTGCTTTTTGAATTCGATCCAAATCCATGAAAATCCTCACTTATTTTATTATTGTTGATATATCTTTAAACCTGTCATGCTCGGAAGTTTTAACTAGCTCAAAGAGCGCCATCTCAACACTGCGCCGGTTTACACCTTCTTTCTCAAGAACCCGAATTGCCAGGTCCTTGTCACTCTGTTTCCTGCTTGATAAAGCATCCTCTATCAGATAAACGTCATATCCTGATTCTAAAAGATCAACACATGTTTGATATACACAGACATGAGTTTCAATACCGCTTATCAGCGCCTGTTTTCGATTATATTTGGCCAGAATCGACATAAAATTTTCATTAAAGCAGCAGGAAAAGGAGCGTTTTTCAACCGGTTCAATATCTAGAATCAATTCACGAATTGTCGAAACAGTCGGGCCAATTCCTTTGGGATACTGTTCCGTGATGATAATTGGAATTTCAAGGGTTTGTATTCCTTTTACTAACCTTGTCATAGATGTAATAAGTTCGTTATACCCATCCATAACCGGTAACAGTTTCTGTTGGACATCAATGATCAGTAATACCGCTTGATTGCAGTCGAGTTTCATTTCTCTGGACCTTGAATAGTTTCTGTAGTACGTGACTGTAGCATCTGTCGCTGCACCTTGCGAAAGTGCAGAAAAAACAGTATGCAGATGATTATAAACAGAAGTAGAAGGTTTATTTTTGCTGATCGTTTCGGTTTCATAATATTAAATCTCAATCGCAGGTACTTTATCTCATTCTTTCACCTGAATATCAACTCTTTTTTACAGAATTTCAATAAAAATAATCTAAAAACAATTCATGGAAATTGTTTTGCTATTCAGCCATCATTTTATAATTTTCAATGCGGAAATAACTACATGGAGTAAAAATGTTTAGACCCGTCCTGAATCAGTTAAAAAGAGTGTCATTGACAGCATGGATATTTATCGGAATTATTCTTGGCATACTATCGGGTATCACGCTTGGGGAAATAATTATTCCGGTGGCGACGATTATTGGAGATTTGTTCCTCAGTCTGTTAAAAATGGTTATCATACCGTTAATATTCACATCGATCACCTCCGGAGTGCTTGGAATCGGAACATCGAAAAATCTCGGCAGACTTGGCTTAAAAACAATGGCATATTATGTAGCATCCAGTCTTATCGCCATCTTAACCGGTCTTTTATTAGTAAATATCATAAAGCCCGGAATCGGCGCTGAACTCGGTCTTACTGCGGATGTAAGTACTTCCGATATTACCGCAAGCAGCTTAGGCGATTTTTTATACAGAATAGTACCGGATAATCCAATATCCTCGATGGCAAATGGTGAAATCCTGCCGATCATTTTTTTCTGCATCATTTTAGGGGTCTTTATATCCAAATTAAATGATCGTCACCGAATCTTGCTGACCGATTTCTTCAATGCCGGATTTGAGGTAATGATGAGTATAACTCATTTTATCATCTGGTTTGCTCCATTAGGCGTCTTCGGACTGATTGCAAAAATAACCGCAATAACCGGTTTAGAGGTTTTCCACACACTTGGGCTGTATTTTATTACAGTTCTGGCGGGATTGCTGATACATTATTCAATCAGTTTACCATTATTTGTAATTATCCTTTCCAGAGAGAATCCGATCAGGCACCTGAAAAACATGAGTGTCGCATTATTAACGGCCTTTACCACGTCTTCTTCGTCCGCAACCCTGCCCCTTACGCTGGAATGCGCTGAAAAGAATGCGGGTATTTCCAATAAAATATCCAGCTTTGTGCTGCCCCTCGGCGCCACAGTAAATATGGATGGAACAGCGCTGTACGAATGTGTAGCCGCGATGTTCATTGCCCAGGTTTATGGCATCGAGTTAAACTTTGCCGCGCAATTTACAGTCGTCATCACAGCGCTACTAACATCGATAGGCGCAGCGGGAATTCCAATGGCTGGACTCGTAATGATGACAATAATATTGAAAGCAGTTGGACTGCCCCTTGAAGGAATCGGGCTCATCCTGGCAGTTGACATCATCCTGGATATGATTCGAACTTCAACTAATGTCTGGAGCGACAGCTGCGGCGCATTAATTATAGCAAAATCGGAAAAGGAATTAACATATCCCAATAAGACTTAACATAAATATTTCCCTTGATTTATAAGATACGTGAAAATATATTAAAAACATGGAAATTCAATTAAAATTGAGTCAATAGCTGGCATATTTTGACTGCTAACTTAAAGAGATCTCTGCGAGATAAGGCTGATATGATGGAAATATTTCTAGCTATTGACAAGTTAACTGGATTCCTCAAATCGGTAGTTTCTTTTATTTTGCGATAAACCAAAATATCAGTACGAAGAATAATTCTTTTAAAATCGAACGAACTACCATTTTAGGAAAATTAATATGGAGATTTCCACTATAAAAATACTTGCGCCGTGTCAATGCCGAGCGTTGACACTAGATTGGGAACTACTGCGACCTGTTTGGAACAGCATCGTTCCTATAAAAAGATGTGATGCTTCCTAAAGATCAGGCGCCCGGTATTGGCGGAAACACTGCAATTGAGGCGGTAAGAGCAGATCAGGAATTAAAAATGGAAATACGCGACGCCGGAGAAAACTTATCGTTGACATTCGTAATTGAACTTCGTAAAATGACAACAAATGAGATAAACCGGAACAAGAAAAAAGCCTAAAAGATGAAGAAAGAGGCATTGAAAAGAGATTTTAATAACGATGAAAAGTAACTAATTATGCAACAAATATTCGAAAAATATATTCTATCTATTTCCTCTAAATTTGCTCACGAAGAAACAAGTGAAATGGGTTATCGCACCGATTTTGAGATTTTAATCAAAGGTATTTTTGAGTCAATCAATGTTAAGCGCATAGATCATGATGCAAGAGCTAAACAAGGGAATAAGCCGGACTTTATTGTACTAAATTATGATGTGCCAATTCTATATATTGAAACAAAAGACATTGGCGTATCTCTATACAAAATCGAGAAATCCGAACAGATAACCCGGTATTACGGTTATGCAAATTTAGTTCTAACGGATTATCTTGAATTTAGGTTTTATAGAAACGGTAAGCGTTACGAATGCCCAATAAAAATTGCGAATTATGATATCAAACATCGCACCATTTCATCTATTCCGGAAAGTTATGGGCATGTTGCTAAAACATTGGTTGATTTCGCACAATCACATAAAGAGCCAATACGATCAGGAGAACACCTCTCGAAGATCATGGGAGGAAAAGCGCAAAGAATCAGAGATAACGTCAGACAATTTCTCAGTAATGAGTCAGAAAAAAACGCTGAGATAATGCGTGTTTATACTACTTTAAAAAAACTCCTTGTTCACGATCTGACACAAGATTCCTTTGCGGATATGTATGCGCAAACATTAGTGTATGGACTCTTTGTCGCGCGTTACTATGATGATACTCCAGCAACATTGACTCGCCAAGAAGCCCGTGACCTGATTCCGAAGTCAAACCCACTTCTTCGGCATTTCTTTGATCATATAGTTGGACCCGATTTCGATAAACGACTTGAGTATATCGTAAATGAGTTGTGCGAAGTTTTCACACATGCAGATGTTCCAGAACTCATGAAACAGTATTTCCAGGATGATTTATGGGGGAAAACCCATGAAGGTCCAGACCCGGTTATTCATTTTTATGAAGACTTTTTAAAAGAATACGACCCCGCCCTTCGTAAAAAACTTGGCGCTTTCTATACGCCCTTGCCAGTAGTGCGTTTCATTGTGCGTTCCGTTGATTATCTCCTTGAAAATGATTTTGGTCTTGCGTCTGGTTTGGCCGATACATCCAAAACGGCAACTGGTGTGCATCGGGTTCAAATTCTTGATCCGGCTGTGGGGACAGGAACCTTCATCAGCGCCACTATCAGAATCATATACGAAAGGTTACTTAAAAACGATCAGAAGGGACGCTGGCCTGCTTATGTACATCACGACCTGCTTCCGCGTCTGCACGGTTTTGAACTTATGATGGCGCCCTATACAATAGCGCATCTGAAGCTGAGCATGGCGTTTAAGGAAACGGGGTTCTGGAATTTCCATCGCCGTCTTGGTATTTATCTTACTAACTCCCTTGAAGAAGGTGCCACTCAGACAGACCTGTTCACAGGTTTTGGTTTTGCTGAAAGTATCGCTGAAGAATCCAAAGAGGCCTCAGTAATAAAAAATAAAACGCCGATTATGGTTATTATTGGCAATCCACCCTATTCTGGCGAATCAAACAATGCATCCTATAAAGGCAATAACGTTTATAAAGTAGAACCGAGAGGGGGCAAATTACAGGAACGCAATTCCAAATGGCTTAATGATGACTATGTCAAATTTATAAGATTTGCTGAGAGCATGGTTGAAAAAACAGGCGAAGGCATTGTCGCCATGATTACCGCTCATGGCTACCTGGATAACCCAACATTCCGGGGAATGCGCTATCACCTCATGCAAACCTTCGATGATATTTATGTTCTAGATCTGCACGGGAATGCTAATAAAAAAGAGCAAGCCCCCGACGGAAGCGAGGATAAAAATGTATTTGATATAAAACAAGGTGTCGCAATATTTGTTGGACTAAAACATAGAGAAAAATCCGCCAGTAAACACGGAAAAATATTTCGTGCCGATTGTTTCGGGACCCGTAAATCAAAGTTTAAATACCTCAACGATAATTCGTTGGAAACAATAGGCTGGGAGGAGATTGTTCAATCCGCACCGAATTATGAATGGGTTGTTCGAGATACAATTAAATTGAGCGAATATCAAAAAGGGTTTTCCGTCAATGATCTATTCTCGGTTTCAAGTGTAGGTATTGTTACTTCACGCGACGATTTCGTGATTGATTATGATGAAAATATTCTCAAAAAGCGGATCAATGATTTTCTTGCGAGTTCAATACCACAAGAGGCACTTAAAAAATATGGATTAAAAGAAAATCTAAAATGGAAAGCTGTAAATGCACTAAAACATAATTTTGATGAACATAATATTTTACCTGTTAGTTATCGGCCATTTGATAATCGTTTTGTGTATTATCACGATGATTTTATAGAGCGATCTAGAAAAGAGGTTATGAAAAATTTAAAGAAAGAAAATCTTTCATTAATTGTGCTTCGTCAGATAAAATCTGGCAAGACATATCAACACACTTTCTTATCAAAACATATTACAGAGTCAACTCTAGTTTCAAATAAAACCAGTGAAATTGATTATGTTTTACCTCTTTATCTCTATGCCGAAGACGGATCAAAAATTCCAAATCTCAAAAAAGAAATAGTTGCTGAGATTGAAAAAATTGTCGGCAAAGTTACACCTGAAGATGTTTTTGACTATGTCTATGCAGTTCTTCATTCGCCGAGATATCGTGAAAAATATAAGGAATTTCTGAAAATTGATTTTCCGCGCGTACCATATCCGCAGGACACTCAAAGTTTTAAAGAACTAATCGTATTCGGCGCTGAATTGCGTTCACTTCACCTTCTTGAATCACCAAAGGTAAACCGGTTCATCACCATCTATCTAATTGCAGGATCAGATATCGTTGAAAAATTAGTTTACAAATATGGTAATGTATTTATCAACCAAGATCAGTTTTTCGGTAATGTTCCAGAATCTGCGTGGAATTTCTATATCGGCGGCTATCAGCCAGCCCAAAAATGGCTCAAAGACCGTAAAGGCCGAACTCTCACTAATGCTGACATAGAGCATTATCAAAAAATAATTGTGGCGCTTACAGAAACGGAGAGAATTATGATGGAAATTGATCAAATAATTATCTTTCCATGACCAAATTCCACAATGTGTCAACACGAGCATTGATACGAGGTGAATAAATTAGAAGCCTTTTCGTGTCTTAGTGTCTTCGTGGTAAATAAATAAGGAAAATCCATGAAAGTTCTCATCGTTTATGATTCGTTCTTCGGCAACACCGAACAAATTGCACGGGCGATCGGCCAGATGGTGTATGAACTTTACGACCTGACTCCTGAAGAGATCCGAATCATAGAGGGCAAGGCAAAATAAATCATGGGAATATCAGTTCATTATCTCGAAGAGATGTCTTCGACACAACCCGTTCAGAATGGCGAAACTGGCTGCAAATAAATCATGGCGTTTCGTCGGGTGTGCGGATGGTTTTTTATAAGAAACACTGCAATGCACTGATCCTGGATTATGAAGATTTTGTTGAAGAGGCGCTCTGCTTCGGGTGGATCGACAGCACGATTAAAAAGCTGGATGAAGATCGCTATGCCCGGAAGGTGGCGCCCCGGCGTCCAAACAGTGTCTGGTCAGAACACAAGAGAACGCCGAATCCGGGAACTAATCACGCTTCTGGAACAAGGGAAAACATTAGGTTTTAAAATAAACAGGAATAATCCGATCTTCCTTGAAAATAACTCTTAATTTGTGTAATCTTTTTCCAAGTAACGATGGATTAACCAATGAAAGCAATGCAGCTGACGAAAAAGACCAATGTCGCGGTGGATTTACATCCTTTAAGTGCGACCGGATTGCCGATTCCGGTTCCCAAGAAGGATGAACTGTTAATCAAAATTCATACCTGCGCTGTCTGTCATACCGAGCTGGACGAAATCGAAGGACGCACACCGCCGCCGCATTATCCGGTTGTACCCGGTCATCAGGTAGTCGGAATTGTGGCTGATTCGGGGGTCCGTGTCCGGCATTTTGCGATTGGCGAGCGGGTGGGAGTCGCCTGGTTGTATTCGTCCTGTGGCACATGTGAATACTGTCTGGCGGGTAGTGAAAACCTGTGTTCCGGGTTTAAAGCCACCGGGCGGGACGTCGATGGCGGTTATGCCGAATATATGGTCGTTCCGGAAACAGCGGCGTTTCGAATACCCGATATTTTCAGTGATGTTGAGGCGGCGCCGCTGCTCTGTGCCGGGGCGATTGGTTATCGTTCGTTGCGGCTCTGTAACCTCAGGGATGGACAGCGCCTGGGCCTGACCGGTTTTGGAGCATCAGCGCACCTGGTTCTGAAAATGGTACGGTAT
>JAUSPJ010000015.1 GCA_030655795.1 Fidelibacterota bacterium
CGAATCAATCGACTGCTCCCGGCTGATGCATACCAAAGTGATGCTGGAAACTGCTGAGGAAAAGGAACTGCCCGGAGATCGAATCATCGGCAGAAATCCCCTGATGCAAGACCTGTACAAAATGATCGGACGGGTAACCGGCAGTGATGTCAATATCCTTCTACGCGGGGAAAGCGGGACCGGCAAGGAACTGGTGGCCCGGGCGATTTATCAGCACAGCAGCCGGGCAAACAGGCCGTTTATTGCCGTGAATTGTGCCGCCATTCCCGAATCACTTTTAGAGAGTGAACTCTTTGGCTACGAAAAGGGAGCATTCACCGGCGCTAACCGGCGCAAGATCGGTAAATTCGAACAGGCCAACGGAGGCACAATATTTCTAGATGAAATCGGCGATATGACTCTGGCAACCCAGTCAAAAGTCTTGCGCGTTCTGCAGGAAGGACGTTTTGAACACCTGGGTGGTGAAGAGAGTATTCAGGTCAACGTCCGGACCATCGCTGCAACCAACCGTAATCTGGAAAAAGCCATCGAGGAGAGTCGTTTCCGCGAAGATTTATACTACCGGATCAAGGTTGTTACTATGACACTGCCCCCTTTGCGACTGCGTCTGAATGATATCCCCGATCTGGCAAATTATTTCGTTAATAAGAATAAAACCGTAATGGGAAAACCGCAAATAACCTTATCTTCCGAAGCCCTCGCTGCGATGAATAATTACCACTGGCCGGGCAATGTCCGTGAATTGGAAAACATTATCAAACGTGCGATTGTGCTGTCAAAAAGTAATGTGATTGCGACTGATCTGATTATAGAAGAATACCAGAAAAATGAAAAATCCACCAGGAAATTTGATATTCTGGAATCCTCCGAATTAAGAATCCATGAAAAAATGGAAAAATTCAAAGGCCGTCTCTACAAAGAAATCATCTCTGAAACCGAAAAAACACTGATTACCCACGTCTTGAAACAGACCCACGGTAACCGCGTCCAGGCCGCCCGGATCTTAGGAATTTCCAGGGTCATGCTGCATAAACGGATACAGGAATTGGACATTGAGATAACGTAATCATATCCTCTCTCCTTTCGGTTAATACGGAGAATATTCGGTTCTACCCTGTAAACGAAGCAAACAACTGTAAATATTTTATACATTCAACCGGTTTATAACAGACTCGTTACAGTCATATTAAACGATTAATATTATTAATGTTATGATAGTGAATTGTTTCTGGCGCAGTTTTTGTCATATCGGTGAGGTCAGCAAAAGCGGACGTTTGTAATTGTTGTCTCTCTAAACCCAAAGGAAGCCTATGGAAACACCCTTATGAATAATAAAATACTGATCGTTGGTGATGAACCTGGTATTGATTTGGCATTAAAAAAAATGCTGAAGGGCGAACGTTATCAAATGTTTACGTCCTCCCAGCCAAATGAAATATTCCATCTCGTTTCCAAGCTTCATCCCTCACTGCTGATACTAAATCTGAAATTGTATGGGAATTTCAGTGCGGAATTATTGGTCCAGTTAAAAAAAACATTTCCATCTTTACCAATACTTGTAATGACGACCTTTACCAATGTGCTCACCGAAAAATTAATCATGCAGCTGGGCGCCAGCGGATATATTCGCATGCCTTTCGACATTCATGAAATGCTGGTAAAAATCCGGCAATTTTCACAATACCAGAACGCCTGACCTATCACTGCGGAGACTGTAATGGATCTGATTACCCAATATGTTTTCAAAACAAGCCTTATGGCCCAAATTATCCTGACTACATTGCTGATCCTGTCAATCATTTCCTGGGCCATTATCATAGAGAAGACTTTTTTATTTCATCGAATCAAACGTCAGTCAAAAAGATTTTTAAACCTGTTTCACCATTGTAATTCCGTCCAGGACATTACAGAAAACCGTGATATTCTGGCGCTGTCGCCATATTTCAGTCTTTTTGAGAACATTAATGAAGAAATGGGCCGACCGGAAAAAATGAACGCTGCCAATTCCGGCTTGCTACCGGATAATATCCCTGTCGCCGAGACAGAGAATAAAATCAATGCGGTCATGGAGAAAACCATGGCAGAGGAAATCGCCAGACTGGATCAGCACATGATATTTCTGGCGACAACGGTCAGTGTCAGTCCGTTTTTAGGCTTGTTCGGTACGGTCTGGGGCATCATGTATGCCTTTATGGGAATGGGAATGAAGGGTTCTGCCGATATCACAACAGTAGGCCCTGGAATCGCCGAAGCCCTTATAACCACACTGGTCGGTCTGGCTGTTGCTATACCGGCGCTGTTTGCCCACAATATTTTCATCGGCAGTTTACGCCGAATTGATCGCGATCTGAATCTCTTTTCCGTGGATTTACCTCAGCAAATTATATCGAAAAAATAATATGAAACGTACGAACTACGCCAGTATATCTGAAATTAACGTCACCAATCTGGTGGACGTCACAATGGTGCTTCTGATTATCTTTATGATTACAGCGCCCCTGATGCGGACCGGACTGCAGGTTGAACTACCCGAATCGAAAATTAACGACCTGAAAAATAAAGAAGGCGTCATTGTGACAATTACCAGGGACGGCAGCATTTTAATTGAAAATGAAACTGTAAACCTTCAGCAAATGGGTAATTACCTCACTCGCAGATTAGCAATGGAAGGCAATCTGTTTGTTCTGCTTCATGCCGACAAATCGGTTTCATACGGTAAAGTCGTCACTGTAATGGATTACATAAAACAGGCCGGCGTCAGCAATATCGGCCTTGTCCTCACACCCGGGAAAGACAAATGAGAATCGCTTTGCCCGTATCGATGATAAGTCATATTTTGATCCTGCTGGTCAGCCTGGCTCTTATGGCGAACCGGCAATATTTTATCCCGGTGAACCGTGACATTTTCCCGGTTGAACTGATCTATCTGCCGGCCATATCAGAGAAAGTAAGCTCCTTTACTCCACCATCTGAA
The DNA here is from genome assembly GCA_030655795.1 of Fidelibacterota bacterium. Lineage (GTDB taxonomy): Bacteria > Fidelibacterota > UBA2242 > UBA2242 > UBA2242 > B118-G9. Next base: position 2,975 of record JAUSPJ010000015.1, read on the forward strand.
CCTAAACCGACCCCAAAGGTCATTCCTCAGAAACGGGAAGCGCCTCCGCCAATTATCCGCAAAGAAGAACCAACCGTAGCTATAAAAAAGATTGAACCCGTTGTGACGCCGGCGCCTGAAACTCCTGAAATTCCGGCCACTGTGACCGAATCGGTGGAAAACCCGGTTCCTGTATCCAGCGACATCCGCACAAATCAGATAAAAGTAGAAATCCAGGACTTTACGTTTACCTACTACCTCAACATCATCCATCAACGGATTCAGAAACAATGGAACCCATCTTATCAGTCGCAGGCTGAATATTCAACCATCAATACCATCGTCGGATTTACGATATTAAGAGACGGCACTGTAAGGAATATTATTCTTGAAAAATCATCTGACCGGTTTTTATTCGATCAGGCGGCCCAGCGGGCAATTTATGCCATCGGACAATTACCGCCCCTGCCCCAGCAATTTAACAATGACCAACTATTCGTACATATTCAATTTGAAGCAATAAGGTAAAACCAACATGAAATCAACATCGTTAACATTCAAGCTATTAGTGCTATGCCTGGTAATGCTGACAAACGGTTCCGGACAGAATGATGTCTATATGCGTATTCAGACCGAAAAGTACCAGCCCGTTTATTTGTATATTAAACCCCTGCAGTCAAAAGATCACCCGGCAATAGCCAAACATCTACAGAATTATATCATCAGCGACCTGGAAAAAACCAAGTTCTTTAAAATCATACTTACACCCGATCCGGAGAAAATTCAGCTGAACGATTCCGCATTGACCATCGACGTCGAAAATCTTCAAGCCATCAGTCGGGCTTATTTCGAAGGACAGATGGAATGGATACAGAATTCAGTTACCCTGAATGGTACTCTTCAGGGTTTACCGGAACGGTACCTCATCTTCACTCAGAAGTACAGCAGTCCGCAAGCTTCTATCCGCTGGATGGCCCACCAGATAGCCGATGATATCGTTCTCCAACTGACCGGGCAGCCCGGTATCGCCAGCACTCAGATTCTGTTTATTAATAAGTCGAAAAATCTAGCATTGATGGATGCAGATGGCGACAATACCCGACAAATAACCAATAATAAATCATTGAACCTGTCGCCCTGCTGGTCACCGGCAGGAGATAAGGTGGCATTTGTCAGCTATGTTAAAAACAATCCTGAACTGATTATCCTGAATCTGGAGAATAAAGAAACTACCCGGCTTTCAAAGATCAAGGCGACTTACAGCTCTCCTGCCTGGTCCCCAAACGGGAAAAAAATCGCATTTACCCTGATTAAAGACGGCAATTCGGATATTTATGTCATTGACAATCAGGGTAACAATTTAAAACAGTTGACCTTTAATAATTCGATTGACACTTCTCCGTCATGGTCACCCACCGGCCGGGAAATCGCCTTCACTTCTGACCGCAGTGGTAGTCCCCAAATCTACATTATGGACAACAACGGCCAGAATGTTCACCGGCTTACCTATGAAACCAAATATAGCGATTCACCGGTCTGGTCTCCCAGGGGAGAACTGATCGCGTTTGTATCCCGTGAAAAAACCGGATTTCATATATATTCAATTGATATCAACGGAGAAAATTTACAGCGCCTGACCGATGGGCGGGGCAGTAACGAAAATCCCTCCTGGTCGCCGGATGGTTCAAAATTGACTTTCGCATCCAGCCGGAGTGGCAATTGGAATATTTACATAATCAACTCGGATGGAAGCGGTCTTTGTCAAATATCCACAACCGGTACGAACACATCCCCCAAATGGTCGCCCCGGTTGAGTTGGGAAGTCGCGAAAGGATAAATGAAAGTTCACTCTTGTCTACAATCAACACTCAGTAAAGTTGCAGTGAAATTACTATGAATCACCAACTTAATAACATAACACATGGAGAAACATTATGCGTAACACCCTGCTTTTAACAACTCTTCTAATGACCGGTTTGTGCATCGGAACCTGCAGTAAAAAGGTCGCCGTAGCACCTGAAAACGTAAAGGAAAAGAGCACGACACCGGTTCAAAGTCCGGTTATTGAAATTAAAGCGCCTGAAACAGTTGCCAAGAAAAAGACCGTTCAACCGGCGGAAACACCGATCTATCAGTTCCGAGATATCCATTTTGATTTTGACCGCTATGAATTAAAACCCGAGACCATCGAGATTCTGTCAGAACATGCCCGTCAACTGAAGAAAAACCAGAATATCAAAATCCTTATTGAAGGTCATTGCGACGAGTGGGGCACCATCGAATACAACCTGGCTCTGGGCGAGCGCCGGTCGAATTCGGTGAAAAATTTCCTGATCAAATACGGTATCAGTCAGGACCGCCTGTCAACTATCAGCTATGGCAAGGAACGTCCGCTGGTTGCGGAACATAATGCCAGCGCATGGGCAAAAAACCGACGCGCCGCTCTGGTCACCGGTTCCTGATCAACGTAAATTCTGTAGCGTATTCACATTAATGCAGTTAATGAATAGGTTTTCATGTCCAGATATCTGATTTGTCTTCTGTTATTCATGGTCGGGGCCAACCAGTGTGCCAGTCGCAAGGAAATTGCCCAGTTTAAGAAGGATCTGTTCTATCTACAGCAACGTTCCGAGCGCATCCAGCAGGATACCAATACTCTTAAAAAAGGAATGGTGACCCAGCATAACGATACGGAGGAAATTCAACGTTCTTTGACAGAAATAATATTCCTGGTTAACGAACTTCGGGATGAAACCAGCCAAACAAAAGCCGAGTTACTGACCGAGACCGGGAACCTGAAAGCTCAGTCGAATATTCTGGACAGCAAGCTCGAAGATGATATTACACGTTTGTCCCGCTTCATCCAGAAAATTGAAAGTAAAACCCTTGCCCGACAGGTAATAGATACTGTTTTCATAAGGCCTCAATCCCTCATTTCCAGTGAGGATATTAATTTAACAGCAGAAGATCTTTATAAAACTGCCTACCTGGATTTTTCCAGAGGGAATTACGTATTGGCGCTCCAGGGTTTTCAAAAGTACCTGGTCGAATTTCCGGAGACCGAACATGCCGCCGATTCCCAATACTGGATTGGAGAGATTTACTACACCCAAAATGATTTTTTGGCGGCATCCACCGAATTTATTAAAGTCCCGGCCTACTTTCCTTTAAGCCACCGGGTACCGAACGCCCTGCTGAAAACGGGGAGTTGTTTTATCAATCTAAACGATATAAATGAGGCCCGGATGTATCTGGGTCAGGTCATACAAGAATATCCCAGGGCTCAGGAAGCCGGCATTGCACAATCCATGCTGGACGAATTACAGTAAAGCCGATGTCCGGTCCCGGATTATCTCCTTGTGTGGATGATCGCAATAATCAAATTGCTTCCATTCCGCATTGGGGAATACTTATCATACACATTTCTTGGATGTTCGCTGAGCATGAAAATTTGTTAAAAACAGGATAAATACTTTACATCCTGTATATAATCTTTACATAACGGGCTGATTTATCAATCACATTCCACACTTTCTCGTCGATAGGAGAATTGGCATGCCTTTTGACCAATGTCGGATTCAGAAAGTTATTTGAGAACTGGAATTATTAAACAATTCACCAATCTTATGAAAGGATATAGGATGAAAACTTTTTCTTTAGG
>JAUSPJ010000020.1 GCA_030655795.1 Fidelibacterota bacterium
GCTAAACGTCAGCGGTCCGATGGCGGCTGGCTGTCACCGTCGATGGTTCCGAACGGCGTCTCCCTGAAAACCGCTAAAAGCGGCATCTGGACAACGCTCTTCGCATTTCAGGCGTTCAGTGTGCATTCCCGATTGCGTCACTCCGATGTGTGTCAGAAGGCGGCGGGCTTTGTTCTGAACAATTTTTTAGAGAGGAGTCATACGACTCTGTTCCCCGAGGCGGATTCCTGGAGTTTCCTGCATACGGATTACTCGGATAATGGTCTTTTTCGGGGCGGAACCTTGCGGTTTATTGAGGCGTTGGCGCCAATCGCCGCATTACACAGTCATCCGAATTTCAGAAAGGCGGTCAACTGGATGCTGGATCAGCAATTGATTACGGGACTGTTTCCGGCTGTTGTCGGGAAATCCAAAGAGGGCGACTATGCTGTGACCCTTCGATTTGTGACGGCTCTCAAAGAAATGGACAAAGCCACTGTCTGATTGAAACATTAGCGGTTTTGTCTGTTTTAAACTGAAGAATGTTGTATTGTTATAGTCGAATAGGAGATATAAATGGCTAAAGAGATAAAAATTACGGATAGTATAGATGACCCGGAGTCGGTTCAGGGAGTTCCGGAAATTTTGCCGATAATGGCCTTACGGAATACAGTGCTGTTTCCGCAACAGGTAATTCCAATCTATGTCGGGCGCGAACGTTCATTAAAGCTGATAGAAGATTTACCGGAAGCCAAACGCCGGATTGTTGTTGTTGCACAAAAGGACGGGTCTTTAGAAATGCCGGACAAGGAAGATCTGTACGAATGGGGAACAATCGCCCAGGTGCTGAAGATTTTTAATATGCCCGACGGCAGCAAGAGCGCAATTGTGCAGGGAATGGAACGGGCCAGAATACAGTCCTATATTCAGCAGGAACCCTATTTCAGGGGCGCTGTTCTGAAAGTTCAGGAGACGTATGAGCCCGGTATCGAGATTGATGCGCTTATGGCTAATATACGACAGTTATATGGAAAATTAATCAAGGTCGCGCCCTATCTGACCGAAGAGCATACGACAATATTATCCAATATTCAACATCCCGGACGTCTGGTGGATCGGGCTATTCATCTTCTGAATATACCGGTTGGTGAAAAGCAGGAAGTGCTGGAGCAGCTGAATATTAAAAAGCGGCTGGAGCGGTCTACAATTATAATAAACAAAGAGATTCAACGGATTGAATTGGGTGAAATGATCCAGTCGGAAGTTCAGGATGAAATTTCCAAAACCCAGCGTGAATATTTTCTACGAGAGCAGATGAAGACCATTAAAAAGGAGCTGGGTGAAGACGAAGGCACAATGGAAATTAAGGAACTGGAAGCAAAAATCAACAATTCCAGGATGACCGATGAAGCCCGGAAAGTGGCGGAAAAGGAACTGGACCGGCTTCAGAAAATTCCACCGGCTTCACCGGAGTATACGGTTTCCCGAACCTATCTTGACTGGCTGGTTGAGCTGCCCTGGAATACATTTACCGAGGATAATGTCGATGTCAAAAAGGCTAAAAATATTCTGGACGAAGACCACTATGGTCTTAATAAAGTTAAAGACCGGGTGATTGAATACCTGGCGGTGCGTAAGCTCAAAGAGCAGGTTGAAAAAGACAGTGCGGTCAAAGGCCCGATTCTCTGTTTTGTGGGGCCTCCCGGGGTTGGGAAGACATCCATGGGAAAATCGATTGCCCGGGCGATGGGGCGCAAATTTATACGAATTTCACTCGGTGGTGTTCGGGATGAAGCCGAAATTCGCGGTCATCGCCGGACCTATATTGGTGCATTGCCGGGACGGATTGTCCAGAGTATCCGCAAATCCGGTTCCAGTAATCCGATTTTTATGCTGGATGAAATTGATAAAGTTGGCAATGACTTCCGCGGAGATCCCTCCTCGGCGCTGTTAGAGGTTCTGGATCCTGAGCAAAACAGCACGTTCAGCGACCACTACCTGGAAGTGATGTATGATCTGTCCAAAGTAATGTTTATTGCCACTGCGAATATGACTGATACCATTCTGCCGGCCCTGCGGGATCGGATGGAAATGCTAGAGTTTTCCGGCTATATTGAAGAAGAAAAACTGAATATAGCCAAGACATTTCTGATCCCAAAACAGATCAAGGAACACGGTTTGACAAAAACAAAAATTGAGTTTGCCGATGAAGGTATTCATAAAATAATCGCCCATTATACCCGTGAAGCCGGTGTTCGAAACCTGGAACGTGAAATAGCGAATAACTGTCGAAAAGTTGCCCGGGATGTCGCCGGTCGCAAACGGCAAAGAGTTTATATGATCGATGAAAAGGCAGTAGAGACCTATCTGGGTCCGCAACGCTTTTTTGTGGATATTGCCGAACGGGCATCGAAGCCGGGTGTGTCGATTGGACTGGCCTGGACGGCCGTTGGCGGAGATATTCTTTTTATTGAAGCAACCGGTATGAAGGGTAAGGGTAATCTGCATCTGACCGGTCAGTTGGGGGATGTGATGAAAGAATCGGCAGAGGCTGCGCTCAGTTATATTCGATCCAATGCCAAAGAACTGGATATAGATGAAAAGATATTCAGTGAAACGGATATCCATGTCCATGTTCCGGCCGGCGCAGTCCAAAAAGACGGGCCATCGGCCGGAGTGACGATTTTGACGGCAATTTACTCGCTGCTGAAACAGAAAAAAGTCAAAGATAAACTGGCCATGACCGGCGAGATTACTTTGCGCGGCACAGTATTGCCGGTTGGCGGCATCAAGGAAAAAGTGTTAGCGGCACACCGGGCCGGATTACGACGGGTAATATTACCGGAACATAATCGCAAGGACCTGGTTGAAATACCCAAACAGATCAAAAAAGAGATGAATTTCGAGTTTGTCAAAGAGATGTCCGAGGTTCTTGATTTGGCAGTTTGGAAATAACCAAATAAACTCGTTGATATTTGAGATAGATTCATTAAATTTTCAAGCATTTTGAGTGAATATCATTAGAGGGCGCTTAGCTCAGCTGGTTCAGAGCACCTGCCTTACAAGCAGGGGGTCACTGGTTCAAATCCAGTAGCGCCCACATCCCTAATACACTGATAGTCAGTCGCTTACAGCAATGTCGCAAATGGCTAATTAGGCCAAAGTGTGTAAAAAGCAAGCTGCCAAAGTTGGCCATTTTGTGCCATCCTTCTCCGTCGAGAGGAGTGAGTTGCCCCACCACCAGGGCTGTACGTGTCCAATATTTACTGTTTTATACCCACGTTTTGATGACGTGTCCCTTGGTGACACATATAACAGACTATAATAACGATTCGCCTTATTATAGATTGGCGCTATAAACTATAATAAGAACTTGTATATTACATATTACAGTCTTATATTGTGTTTCGGTGGATACTTATTATAGATAGAGATAATATGGATATTAAAGACTTTAGTTCAGGCGCTTACCAGGAACAGACTGAGTACCGGTGTTTTATCCCGGAAAAGATCAATCACCAGTGGTCTTGGTCTGATCCCGTTATTGATACAATGTTGGAAGATGCCACATTAAAACTGGGCGAACTGAATGCATTCTCATTGCATGTGCCCGATATTAATATATTCATTCAAATGCATGTGATAAAAGAAGCGACCAGTTCCAGTCGGATAGAAGGAACCCGGACTGAGATCGCTGAAGCCGTATTAAATGAAGTAGACGTCAGTATTGAAAGACGCAATGACTGGCGGGAAGTCCATAATTACATCGAAGCCTTGAACTATGCCATTGGACGGTTGCAGGAATTACCGCTATCATCCAGACTAATCCGCGAAACTCACCGGATTCTGATGTCGGGAGTTTGTGGCGAAACCAATAACCCTGGTGATTTCCGGCAGAGTCAGAACTGGATTGGTGGCGCTACTCCAAAGGATGCTATCTATGTTCCACCGGTTCATACAGCTGTTCCGGAATTGATAGGCGATTTGGAGCATTTTATACATAATGGCACGATTGCTGTGCCTCATCTGATCCGGATAGCGATCATTCATTATCAGTTCGAAACGATTCACCCGTTTCTGGATGGGAATGGCCGGATTGGTCGTCTGCTGATACCGCTGTATTTCGTCAGTAAAGGATTGCTGGCAAAGCCGGTCATTTATCTGTCGGATTACTTTGAAAAACACCGTAGTCTGTATTATGACAATCTGCGCTTCGTATCGGAATCTAATCAGATGCTGCGCTGGATTAAGTTCTTTCTTGTCGCATTAGCGGAAACTGCTCAAAAAGGTGTATCAACACTGCAAAGTATCCTGACGATGAAAGAGCGCCTGGAAGGTGAAACCATATTGGTATTAGATCGGAAGGTTCCCAATGCCAGGCGTCTGCTGAATCTCCTTTATACAAAACCATCCCTAACCGGAGCGGATGTTGTCAGTGGATTGAACGTGACGCCATTGACAGCGAATAAGCTGATTGAGGATTTCATAAGATTGGGGATACTGCGTGAAGTTTCCGGTGGCAAGCGTAATCGAATCTATGTTTTCGATGAATACCTGAGTAAATTCAAATAGTGATTTCGAGGGTGGTTTACTGTCTGCCATCCTGTTCGATTTCGAGTTGTTTCTCAGTAAGTTTCACCATCTCCCATCTGTTCCCGTCGACAAAACTATATAGATTAAGATTCAATATGTCGATTATTTGGTGATTTATCGACATATTAATTTGATATGTTGATTGCATCGACACGTCGCAGAAACGTGTCCTTTGGCGACACATGTTTTGATAATTGTACCCTTATAAATCCCTGTAATAAATACACCGGTTGTGTAGAAATACCTTGCAATAAATACACAGGAGGTGGCAATAAATGCAACGTTTAGCGATGGATAAGTTAAAAGCCTGGAAGGTAAATCCGGCTCGGAAACCACTGATCTTACGTGGTGCCCGCCAGGTAGGGAAGACATCTCTTCTCAAGCACTTCGGTGAAGCGGAATTCCCCAACTATCACTATATCAATTTTAAAGAGGACCAGCAGGCTGAGCAAGTGTTTGAAAGGAATCTGGACCCTGGGCGTATTCTGAATGATTTGCAGTTGTATTTGGAGAAACCGATTGATCCGAAGACTGATCTATTGATATTCGATGAAATCCAGCGCTGTCCCAAAGCATTGACGAGCCTTAAATACTTCCGGGAAAAGATACCGGAATTGGCATTATGTGCAGCCGGTTCTTTATTGGGAGTGTATATGAGTTGGGATTCATTCCCCGTTGGACAGGTTACCTTTCTTGATTTGTATCCGATGACCTTTGAGGAGTTCTTATCAGGAACGGGAAAGCAGCAATTTGTTGAACTTCTTCATGAACAAACCTGGAATGAACCATTACCGGAAATTGCTCACACAAAGTTGTGGGATCTGTGGAAGCACTATTTGATTACCGGTGGAATGCCCGAAGCTATCAAACAGTATCGCAAACAGCAGGACAATTTATTGCTGGTGTTTCAAAGAGTACGAGAAATACAAAGGGATTTAATTGATACTTATATGGCCGATATTGCCAAGCATAGTGGAAAAGCAAACGCCATGCACATCGAACGGCTTTGGCGTAATGTGCCGGCTCAACTTGCCCGATCGTTGGATGGCTCTGCAACAAAGTTCAAATTCAAAGACGCTATTCCCGGCTATCGCGGATATGAACGACTGGCAGCTCCGATTGATTGGCTCGAAAGCGCTGGTCTTGTGTTACGGACATCGATCATCGATAATGCAGAAATACCCTTGAACGGAAACACTGCCGATAACCGCTTCAAGTTATACCTTTTGGATGTTGGATTGCTGGGAGCAATGAACGGTATGTCACCGGCTGTTTTTATTGATTTCGATTTTGGCAGGTATAAAGGATATATCGCCGAGAACTTTGTTGCCCAGGAATTGGCAGCGGCTGGTTACCAAGACCTGCTCTGCTGGGAAGGGCGTACATCGGAAGTTGAGTTCCTGATAGAGGCAGACAATCAAATTGTGCCCATTGAGGTTAAATCCGGGCATGTGACCAAGTCAAAGAGCCTGAAAGTCTATGAAGAACGGTATCAGCCTCAGCGCAGCTTTGTATTCAGTGGCAACAATGTTCGGATTTCAGGCTTGCGATCTTACGTTCCATTGTACGCGATTGGGCATGTGATTAGGAATATTAT
>JAUSPJ010000026.1 GCA_030655795.1 Fidelibacterota bacterium
CTCCGGTCTCGACCCCGAAGGAATTCATGAGATACGGAAACTCATTGTATCATTAGCCCGGGAACAGGATATGACGGTTGTGCTGTCATCACATCTGCTGCATGAAATAGAACAAGTTTGCACGCACATGGCGATTATTGACAACGGCAGCCTGATCGTTCAGGGCTCTGTGGAAGAATTACTGCGCAAAACAGATTTTTATGTAACGGAAATATCGGTTGATAATCCTGAGCGGGCCTTTAATCATTTAAAAACTGAAAAATGGGTGAAAGATATTACTATTGAAAACGGGTTGCTGAAAGTTCACGTGTCTCTGGAAAAGCGTCCGGCTTTAGCGGAATTTCTGATATATAATCATTTCAAAGTATTTTCGATTGTACCGAGAACATCGCTTGAGGATTACTATTTATCCCTTTTGAAAACCCGGCATGGATAATTTATGTTACTTCTAATCAAAGCAATCTATTTCGAGATACTGAAAATATTCAATCGTTTGCGAACATACATTGGATTTGCAACTATTGTGATTCTGGTTCCGATTATTATGTATCTCACCCATCGTTTCGGTTTTGAAGTGCAGGACCAGGCCCTGCGTTCTCTCGGTGATTCGGTTATATTTGTCGGAACATTGGTAAACGGATTTTTAGTTTCCTATTACCTGATGAATGTTTTATGGGTACATTTTCCGTTTTTCATTGTTTTGGTGTCCGGTGATATTATGGCAGGTGAAGGAGCTGCCGGGACGTTCAGAGTATTAATGACCCGACCGATTTCACGATTTCAGATCGTTACAGCAAAATTTCTGGCAACATTCTTCTACACATTCACGATAGTCTTTTTCCTCGGAATAATCAGTATTGGTTCCGGTATATTGATCGTCGGTGGCGGCGATCTGTTCGTTTTTGACAAGGGCATCCTGATACTTTCTCAGAATGAAGCGCTGTTCCGATTTCTGATTGCTTATCTGCTGGCCGTGATTGTCCAGATGGTTGTCGCAGCGCTGACGTTTTTATTTTCAACAATTACAAGCAACGGGATTGGGCCGATTATTGGTACTTATGCCGTACTGGTTGTGTTCTTTATTCTATCGGTCATTCAGATTGACGCGCTGGATGTGATTCGTCCCTACCTGTTTACGTCCTATTTCGATGTGTTTTTTGCCCCCTTTGCCAGTCCGATCCCCTGGGGGGAAATTATCCGCAAGACCGGATATCTGTGTTGCTATATCCTGGGTTTTTACAGTTTGAGTTTAATTATATTTTCAAGAAAAGACATTACAACATAATGAAACGTATTTGGTCATATCGGTTATTGACGATTTTTGTTATATTGACAATTCTGTTGCCTGTTGGAACACAGGCAAAGCCGCCGCCGGATTCAAAATATATTCTGAAGAAAGTGCAATCAAGACTGGATTCGATTTCTGATTATTCAGCTACCGTGAATGTTGAAGTAGATATTCCAAACCTGCGAATGCCCGACAAAGAACTGCGAATTTACTATAAACGCCCCGATAAATTTACAGTCAAAGCTTCCGGTTTTGCCATTATCCCGAAGATCGGTTTTATGCCGTCACAGATGGACTTTCTATCCGAAAATGCAACGATTGAACTGCGCAGCACGCCCGATCAAAACGAAAGCGCATCGTATATCCTGGATTTGCACCCGGCTGAATCACCGGTTGATATGGTTACGACGATCTGGGTAAATGCCAGGCGATGGACCCTTGAAAAGGTTCTTGTTAATGCGCCGGATATGGGCGAATCGGTAATTACTATTCAGTACGGGAATATCAACGGAATATGGTTGCCTGAAACCACAACGGTTTATCTTAATTTGAAGCGGTCGATTCCGGAAATGCGGCGCCCGTCAATCGAATATCCGGTTGGATTTACCGGCGACAAATCCGGGAACGGACCAATGAGCGGTACAATTAAAATTCTATTTAAGGATTATCGACTGAATCAGGGACTTGAGGACAAACTATTTGAAGAGTGATCAGAAAACAGCACAGCTTTCTTTGCATTTTAACCTTCAAATCCGTTAAATTTACAGCAGTCCGGATAAGATTTTAATATGATTGAGAGACGGAAATGACACAGCTTGAGCTAACGATACTGGGAATCATACAGGAAAAACCGTGTCATGCTTACAATGTTGAGAAGGTAATCGAAGAAAAAGGGATTCGCGATCGCCTGAAAATCGGATTTTCCACTATTTATTCGACATTAAAAAAAATGGAGAAAACGGGCCTTCTGGAAAGTCATTTTAAAGCCCAGGAACATCTTCCCGGCCGGCGGGTCTATTCTGCAACATTTAAAGGGCGCCAACTATTTAGCGAAGAGATAAAAAAAGCCCTGTCACAGCCCCAGCGGGAAACCAGCCTGTTTGAAACCGGGTTAAGTTTCGGCGAGGTACTGGACAAACAGGAAATAAAGGAAGCACTATCGTTGTACGATTCTGAGTTGAGACGCATGATTCAGTTAAAGGTCAAAGAGCTGACCAGAGTTAATAATCCCAGCGCCATTGAGAGGGCAATGCTGTCACGCCCCCTGTCT
>JAUSPJ010000028.1 GCA_030655795.1 Fidelibacterota bacterium
GCATCATTGAACAGAAACAAGATGTGAATAAGCTGCTGGCGCAGCTTGGGAAAGAGAAGAAATACGAAGTTTGATATAAAAGACTCGACTCGAGTTCCGTGATGAAAAGAGATGATGTCCGGTCTGCCTGCTTCATCTCAAATAACCACCTCTCCCGTAAGGGATGCCTGGATAGTGATCCGGGTTAACTCAAGCCTGCCGGGAAAGTTTGGGGACCTGCCTGCCGCGCTTCCCCTGGCGCAGGTAGGTCAGTCTATGTTTTTTGATATGGCAGTCTTAAGTCAAGTCTCGGAATTAATCTGATTATTTCCATGACGCTTAATTTAAGCCAATCCCGCCTTAGCGGGATATCCGACTTTACAAAATTGACACGACACTAGGGCAGGTGGTTTTTATAGCCGGCACAGAAAAAATGTGAAAAATCCCGGTAAACCGGGGAAAATGGTACGTAGCCATTAAAATCAATAATGGAATACGAGTGTGTTTATTTAAAACTTTTGACAGTACTTTTTATTAAGGGCAGGTGGAAAAAGATGAAGAAAATTAGCGCTTTGTTGTTATTAACGATTCTAATTAAGGGAATTTCTTGCAGTGTAGAGGATCAGGGCTATGGAGCGGAGGATCTAGACTGTTGGCGTGGCGTCTATTGTGTGCAGGAAAGAGTCGATATATCGCGTGAACAGGCGGGGATCATCCGGGCTAAAGTTGATAAGCGGTGGCAGGAGTACAGAACCGTGGATTTACCGGAAAAATTTATCCAGTGGAGCGTTGCAAAGCGCCTGGAAACAATGGAAAGATTTCGTAAACATCAGCCGCCGGAGCTGTCCGGTCCGCACAATGCGATGGTGGCGTCTTACGGCGCCATGCGCAAGGATTCTCAATTCAAAATTAATAATGCTGTTAAGGGCATGGGCTTTTTGCCGAAACGGGGGAAAATAAAGGCGATTATCAAAATGCTGGAAGATACCGGAGACAATCCTTTTCCCGTCAAACTCGATACCTTAACGGCTATGTACGAAAAAGCCGCTGATATTTACGACATGAGCAAACAGGTGTCGCTGGAACTATATGCCACTCCCGAGTTTACGACTCAGACCTTCTTAAATCAGATGCTTAATCCGGTTGCTGCTCTCGTATTTCTGGATATTCCGAGTTATAAAATCAAAGCGATTGTGCATTTAATTCACCCCGACGATCCAAATCTATCCGATTATGAAAGGGATATCGTCCGGTATATAAATTTAATCCACAGTTATTTTCACGGTGAATTTTCGAAGGACTTCATTGCCGCGGTGTATCATGTCGTGGAAGTTTATGACAATTCTCCTCAGAAAGAGGGCCGGGGACTCCGGATAGCGCCGTGAAAGCAATTTTCTGAACACTGATTTGTCGGGGTAATCTAAAATTTTCCTCAACCCGGCAGAGATGGGGTTAAAATAATCAGGATAGCCCACGAATTTATTCGTGGGACGAGGAGAAGCAGCTCACATTGGTAACCGTTTCAACGGTTTAGCTATTTTTCTCTAAACTCAGATGATTTCTCAGCAATTCTTACTGTGGATGATCTATTAGCGGACATCCGAAATAGTGGGACTGGTTAAACCGTTAAAACGGTTACCGAATTTCAATACAATACTTGAGGTACAAATCACCATAATAAATTATGGTGTTGTCTCAACCGCAATATTATCAAGATATTGAGACCTGTCCCTCCGGGGAATTTACCTGTCCGGCTTGTCCGGCAACTGACGGGCTTTTGACGGATTCAGGTGAACTTAACCGTTAATAATCTTTAGGGGGTGTGATAATATAACCTTAACATCCGGCAGCCGGATGAATGACAATTTTATTCTATCACACCCCCTTTAACTGATTCATCAGTTTTTCAAGTTTATCTCAAAGAGATGTCTTCGACATAGACAGACTCTAATTAACGAGCTTCCTGCATTTTATGAATTACTTTTGTCATAAATTTCCGTGAAAATAACCGATTCGCGAAAACACCGACTTTATTCATAATACCGGGGATAATAATGCGTTTGCCTTTCATGAATTTTTTGTATGCAATCGTGGCAACCTCTTCTGCTGTCATAATTCCCATTAAACTCATTCGATTCATCAGCTTTGAATTTTCCAGTTCTGCAAGTTCCTGAAAACCGGTCGCAGTAGCGCCGGGACAAAGTGTAGAAACCCGAATATTTGTACCTTTCAGCTCCCGGTCGAGCGCCTGGGATAAGGATAGTACATAGGCTTTGGATGCGTAATAAACAGCCATCAAAGGGCCCGGCTGAAAAGCGGCGGTACTGGCGACATTCAGAATTTTACCACTGTTTCGCTCAACCATATCCTTGCTGACCAAGTGGGTTAAATGAGTGAGTGATGTAATGTTTAATTGCAGCATCTGCAGGGTTTTTTTTACATCGGATTCCGGGAAAAAATGAAAAATATCCAAATCCGGCATTGTTGATTAATACATCGACAGGTTGATTAAGATTTTTAAGTTGCTGATATAGAGATTCGATTGATTCGGGAATTGTAAGATCGAGAGTAATTGGAAAGGCTCTGATTTTGTATTGCTGCTGCAGTTCATGGGCGAACTGTTCCAGAATCTGCTGACGGCGGGCAACCAGAACCAGATCATATTCGTTTTTTGCGAATTGAATGGCCAATTCGTAGCCGATTCCTCCGGAAGCTCCGGTTATGACTGCGAGTTTGTGTACCATAAAATATTCCTTATCTTCCTGTTTCCGATCTGAAATATAAAATATGTAATCAAATCTGTCCAATGGTTTATCGAACATTTGGAAAATCGAGAATTCACACCTAAACTTATTTTGAACAGGTAATAAACAAATAGGAATCAATATGGATAAAAAAATTGTACTGATCACTGGATGCTCCAGCGGATTTGGCTATTTAAGCGCTATCCAACTGGCAGAGAAGGAATATCGCGTCATTGCCACAATGCGCGATCTGTCAAAAAGGGTCGATCTTGATAATAAAATAAAAACGGGCAACTTGCCGATAAATGTATGCCGGATAGATGTGACGGATTTGGATTCGATAAAACGATGTATCAAGGATATTGATAGGGAATATGGTCGTCTCGATGTGCTGGTTAATAACGCCGGCTATGGGATTGGCGGATTTTTTGAAGACCTCTCCGATCGGGAATTCCGAGAACAGATGGAGACAAATTTCTTTGGTGTATTGAATATGGTTCGGGAAACGTTACCGCTATTGAGAAAAAGCGATGATGCCCGGATTATCAATATTTCTAGCGCTGCCGGACTGACGACAACACCGGGTATGGGCGCCTATAATGCCAGTAAATGGGCGCTGGAAGCCTTTTCTGAAAGCCTGCGGCAGGAACTGGCCCTGCATGGAATGAAAGTGCTGTTGATCGAACCGGGACCTTACCCGACCAAAGTATTAACAACCAACACGCGTTTTGCTGAAAAAGCGAATGACCCGAATAGTCCAAATTACAAATTCACGCAACAACTGTATGTAAAATATAAGCAAAACAACGCGACGTTGAAAAGTGATCCCATGGAAATTGCCCGGCTAATCGAAAAATTGATAAGCGAAAAAAATCCATCCTTCCGGAATGTTCATGGTCCGGGAGCCAAACTCCGGGCATACATGCACCGTTTTCTGCCCTGGAGCTTCAATGAATGGGTCATCCGGCGAGTTATTTTCGGTAAAGTGTAGAGTCTCTATTTGAATTCATAAGACTCTTTTTTCAATTATGTATCCCGATTAAAAAACTGCAGTAAAATTTTTTCCTATTAAAATCAAAACTTTTTTTACATTACAGCAGTCTTAGTGAATATGATGAACGGCGAGTATTTAATTCAGGAATTTAACACGGGCAATATTTCGGCCTTCAATACCCTCGTCTAGCGCTGGGAAAAGCCGATTTACAATTTCATTTTGCGCTATATCGGTGACAGTGAGCAGGCGAAAGATGTCATGCAACATTGTTTTATCAGGGCATTTAAATCTCTTAGTAAACTTAAAGATCACAGCCGGTTTTCGTCCTGGCTTTTTCAGATAGCCATGAATCTCTGCCGCGATGAATTAAAGAAAAAGAAATACCAGACTTATTCTATCAGCGAGGTTCGGGATTTTGATGATAGCGATAAAACAGACCAGAAAATTGTCCTGGCCGATGAAGAGCAGGATGCAGCAAAACTGACTCATCACGAAAATTTAGCGGAATTGCTTCAAAAAGCATTGATGACAATTCCTGAGGAACAGCGTGTGGTCATCATAATGAAACAGTATCACGGGATGAAATTCACGGAAATTGCCGATGTACTGAAAACACCGTTAAATACAATAAAATCAAGAATGTATTACGGTCTTGACGCCCTTCATGATGTATTACAGAAATGGGGCGTAGACCGGGAGGATTTAGGATATGAAATGTAATGATTATCGCTTATTGATGATGGATGTGCTCTATGATGAGATATCCGGTGAAGCTAAAAAAACACTGGATACTCATTTGGAGAGTTGCCCCGATTGCCGGAAGAAATATCGCACATTGCAGACAACGACACACACTCTCGAAAAATGGGAAGACGTGGAACCCCGTGTAAATTTGACATTTGTCAGTCAACCTGCGTCCCGAATTGCCGATTTTTTCAGAAACCTGAAATCCTGGAAACTGCCGGTTCGCCTGGGAGTGGCAGTCGCATCGTTGCTGCTATTGTTATCACTATTCAATACCAAAATTCAGGTCGCTGACGGGCAGTTTGCCTTCGAAACGAGCCTTTTCAGTCGCGGATCACAAACGCCGTCGGCCGAATTGGTCACACAGACGGATCTGAATAATCTGCGCCGGGAAAATTACCAGATAGTTGCCGCCATTCTGGATGAGTACGCGAAACGGAATAAAATCGAGACGGCTGTGCTGTTTGATAAATTTTATGATGAACTGGAAAAGCAGCGTCGAAATGATCTGCGACTGGTCGGTAACGCCGTTGAACAGGTTCAGTATGGAACAACCCAGCGTATGGAACGCACGGACCGGACATTGGGTACGCTCATTGAATATGTGAATATGCAGAGTCAGGGGAGATAATAATGAAAGACCGGGGGATAGATAATTATCAAAAAGTGCAGAAAAGGAGACATCTCATGGCCAGGTTCAAAGATTTTATTGTGATCCCACTGATGGTTTTCATTACGATTGTGATACTCTTATCGGCGGAGATTTTCGGAGCGGCAGAGACCGTTCAAAAAGAAAAAATAAAACAAGACATAGAGATACTTGAAAGTGTGTTGAATCAGTTGATCATTAACGACAGCCCGTATCTGTTCAGTGGTAGTGATCAGGTGAAGGGGATTTACCTCGATGGGTTTGGCGTCATGTTTGATTTTGAAAGCAGCGGTTTGCTGAGTCTGTCGGGTATGATTGGACGTTCAATCAGAGCATTACCGCGTATCAGGTTCAGCTCTAATGATGATAATCAGCTGATAATTAATGTTGATAAGGATAAAAAGGACAAGCAGAAAAGTATTGATGAACAGGCCGAAATTGAGAAATCACTGAAGAAAACTGAAAACCTGATTTATGAATTCTATCTCGATTATGCAAGTACCGTAAAATCACTTTCCGACGACGACCGGATTTGTATTAATATTCGTAACTCAAAAGGATTTCTGGTTGATGAATTGGATAATTTCGAAGTACCGTCTCAATTGCGGGCGTGTGTGAAGGTGAGTGATCTGAGTAATTATCGACGAGGAAAGACCAATGAATCAAAAATGCGTTCGCAGGTTCAAATCGACCGGATTTATGATAAAAAGCAGGATCGTGACCTCGATATTCTTGAACGTATTTTTGATCGTTCATTAGGACGCAGCACTGGATCGCGCATTATCGATTGGGACGGGAATACCCGCAGCATGTATCTGGATGGATTTGGAGCAATCTTTTTTTCGCCGGTGTCGGCCTATGACCGCTTTGAACATATTATTATCAGAAAAGCCGGTGACTTGGAGAAAAAGATGCTGCAATCCGAAACAAAAGCACGAAGAATGGAAGAAAGTCTGAGAGCCCGGGAAGGCGTTATAAGAGCCAATGAAGAACGGGAAAAAGCCAAAGAAGAGGCTGCTGCAAAGAGTCGTCAAAATACATCTCAGACGGAGCCTGTCCCGCCCGTGGCGCCAGCGCCTCCGCATCGAATTATCCTCCACGATGAAGACAATTTTAATTTCGACTTTGATTTTGATAAAGCCATGAAACCAACAGATCGAGAGATCGATTCACTTTTGACCAGTATCACGGATAAAATCATCGATGTTCTGGGCCAATACGGTCCGACACTGCGCAGTGTCAAAAATGATGAATCAATCATGGTAGCCGTTGATATAGCCAACCATCTGTGGGACAATGACTGGAATATGCTCTATTTGAAAGTCAAGAAAGCGGATGTTGATCGGTATGCCCGTGATGAAATATCGTTTAGTAAATTCAAGAAATCCATTGTTATCTGGAAAGATTAACAAATACTCATTATAAAACAATGTATCAGCCAGGTG
Organism: Fidelibacterota bacterium; assembly: GCA_030655795.1. Lineage (GTDB taxonomy): Bacteria > Fidelibacterota > UBA2242 > UBA2242 > UBA2242 > B118-G9. Next base: position 6,556 of record JAUSPJ010000028.1, read on the forward strand.
AAACGAGATGTTTTACCTGGCTTTTATATTTGGACCGGATTTTAAGAAAAAACGGGTAATATTCAGGTGATCGAAAATCCATAAATGCCCAATGATATGGTGTGAATTTGCCCTTTTCGTAATGCAGGGCCATGTCTGCGTAGATACCGTTTTCGAGGTATATTTTATGAATACCGTATTTAGCTGAAGCCAATACAACTTTATCATAATCCATATACCCGACGTCGAGATTCACTTTCCGGTGTCCGCTGATTGCCAGCAATATTTCGGTTTCGTTTGTCATTAATTTGGCTTCGGCGAGAAATCCGGGGCTGATCGGATCGGTAAAGGAAAAAAATTTACGATAAATCGGAATACCCATTTCACTGTCATAATAATCGGCGCCCTTAAAGGGAAAAGACTCACTTTCATAATCGACGGAACTGAGCTGTCCTTCCAGTGTTTTGATCGCTTCATCGAGAATCTCTTTTGACGAGTACAATGCACCGACAAAATACTTTACAGGCCGTGCGGGTTCCGGTTTCATCATATCGCCTCTTTTTTATTTGACCCAACTTGGAACTTTGTACCCCGACTCTTTATCATAATGAAGATTTTCCATTAATGCAAGTTCAGCCTTCTTGACGACATCTTCCGGGATGCTGAAATATTTACGGGCGATTACGGATATTTCTTCTTTGAATTTACCCTTAAATATTAAGTCGTCACCTTCGCGTTTAATGTAGTGGTTATGGAGGTAAACAAAGCCGTTTTCATCCCGCTTTGACAGGCAGATTCCGTGCATCGTCATCTGGTGAAAGGAGTTTTCCCAGTGCCCAAAGAACTTATCAGCACTGCTTGCTGTTTTGATAAAGGAATATCGTTTTTTCATTTGCTTACCACCGGGTGTCCAGAGCGAGTATTGATTCTGCTGCGATTCCCTGGACAGATATATTCCCTGATTGCTGTTGGTTGATGAAATATCCAGGGGACTGGACAGCAAGTACCCGGGATCAATCAGAAATTCTTTACTGTTTTGTTTTAGA
>JAUSPJ010000033.1 GCA_030655795.1 Fidelibacterota bacterium
ACCAGGTTGTCATGATCATTCAGAGTTATTGCAAACAGCCCGTCGGCAGAGCCTGCACCGGCCTGTTCAAGAATTGTTTTGCTGCTGGCGTCGCCATGGATCACGCTGATATTTAATTTGCGGGCGAGCTGAATACACTCCGTTTGATTCCGGTTAATGATCGTTACATGATGCCCTTTTGAAATCAGGGAACGACTGAGGTAATAGACGGAATTACCGCCGCCAACAATTATAAATTTCATTCCGCTGGTTTTCCCTCGTTTATATCAGTGATTGTTTTTAAAAAAAGGTCGCCGGCAACTGAAGTCGGACAGATTGTATGAATATGCTTCGAGTGATAGACGGTCTCACGATCGGGATCGAGTACCCGTGCCAGAACATGAGGTACATTAAATATTTCCTTCGCAATCTGAGCCACCATGATATTAATATTATCGTCGCGAGTTGTTGCAACAACGATATCTGCCTGCCCGATTTTGGCCTGGCGCAAAACCGCCAGTTCAACCGGATTACCTTCGATTCGAAAGCCGCTGAAATCAGTATCGAGGAATAAAAAGGAAGATTCTTCTGCATCGACAATGACCACACTGTGACCGATCCGGCTCAAATGGCTGGCAATATAAGCGCCGAGTCGGCTGCACCCTAAAACAATAACATATAAGTACCTTGTATTAATCATCTATTGGTCCTGAATAATGCGTTTTTCATCGAAAGTTGTAGAGCGGTCCAGATTTATTTTTGCGGGTTTGTAGGCCGGGTCCAGTGCCAGCGCCGCCCGGTAGTTCTTTTGAGCAGTCAATATGTCACCCTGAATTTCAGCTAAAAGTCCCAACAGGTTGAATGCTTCCGGATTTGATGGGTCCAGGTGAACAGCATCTTTCAAATGGGCAACTGCAGCGTCGAAATAGCGATTGTTGATACATTTTTTGGCCAGTTCAAGATGCGACTCATAGTCCACCGCAGTTGTTTCATCCAGCGTTTGCCTGTTCAGGACATTGGTGACCAGATTCCGGATTTCATCCGGCGTGAAAGGTTTTTGCAGAAAATCGATTGATCCCAGTTTCATCGCCTCGACAGCCGATTCAATGGTTCCATGCGCTGTAATGATGATCACGGCAACGTCCGGACGGGTCCGGTGGATTTCTCTTAAGACTTCAATCCCGTCAATGCCGGGCAATTTGATATCCAGCAGGATAAGATTAAAATGCTGGCTTTTGACTTTTTCAAGAGCCTCTTCACCGGTTATAGCCGTTTCGGCGATAAATCCCATACTTTCTATTGATCGACGTAATGTCAAGCGTATGTTTTTCTCGTCATCGACAATTAATATAGAGGGTGATTGTCCCATACTATTACTCCTTTACTAAGTTTACTGATGGAAGTGTAAAGGTGAATTTGCTGCCTTTACCCGGTTCGGATTCCACCCAGATGGTCCCGCCATGTGCCCGGATTATTTCTTTGCATATAGCGAGTCCCAGCCCGGTACCTCCCGCGTTGCGATTATCTTTGATCTGAACGAACTTATCAAAGATTTTTGACTGGTATTCAGGTGCGATACCAACGCCGGTGTCTTTGACGGAAATATAGACTGTATTGGAAAAAGACTCCGCGTTTACCTGGATTATACCGCCTTTATCGGTGTAGCGCAACGCATTTCCGATCAAATTTGTCAATATCCAGATGATCTTCGTCGGATCCGCTTTTATTTTTAAATGCTCGGCATCTGATACAACAACTAATTCAACACCCTTTTCCAGTGCTTGCGGCTGCATGACTTTGATGGTTCTCTGGATAATACTATCGACAGGTATTGTCTCGAATTCCATCATCATCTTACCGGCTTCAATCTTGGAAAGATCAAGCAGGTCATCGACCAGAGACCTCAATCGCTGTTGCTCCTCGTCAGCAGTTAATAACAACTCCTTTTCAGAATCGTTGAGTTTATCCGAAACGCTTTCGATTAACAGCTTTATACTCATTCCCATACTGGTCAGCGGTGTGCGGAGCTCATGAGATGCAGCCATGACAAATTCGCTTTTTAATCTGTCGACTTCTTTTTGTTTGGTCACGTCTTTGAGCAATAAAACAACGCCGGTCAGCTGATTCGGTTTTTCCCACACCGGAAGGATCGAAAACTGATAATAAAAATTCTGATCATTTTTTTTAATTGAAATGACATCTTTTAAATAATCAATTTCCGGCGCTTTGCCTGTTTCCATGGTGTTTTTTATAGAGGCATAAACGCTTTCGTCTTTAAGTATTTCCAGAAAATGCAAACCGGTGACCTCTTCTTCATTCCTATCGATAATTCGCTGAGCTGCAGGATTCAGATTTACGATCTTGTAATCGCTGTCAACCACAAACAGACCATCGTCAATACTGCGCAGGATCGCACCGCTCTTTTTCTTTTCACTGAAAATCTGCTGGATATTGAGATCGTGATAGGATTTCACCTGACGGACCATCGTGTTAAAACTCTGACCGAGTTGACCTAATTCGTCAGAAGACATTGTTGGAACTTTGACCTCATAATTGCCCTTTGCAACGAAGTCGGTTGCCTGGGTCAGTTCTCGGAGAGGTTTTACAATCAGGTTTGAGAGAATCAGACTGAAAGCCAATCCGATACTCAGGGCTGCAATTCCAATCACGGACATTGAAAAGAGTGCGCGGTTCGCAATGGTTCTGGCTTTTTGACTGGCGTCGAACATGGTTTTTTGATTTAATTCTCGTAATTCGATACAGGCGTCGTGGACCCGGAGAAATGTTGGCAAAACATTTTCATGATAAAATACCGAGGTTTCCGATACATCCGATTCAAATAAGAGTCGAAGATCTAAAAAATTTTCAAGATAAGCAGAATACCCACTGTCAATTTTTGTCACAATTACGGATTCGCCTTCGATTGTGATATTATCTTTAGCCCGGGCGCACCATTGCATAAACTGTTTAATGTGTTGCTGAAATTGAGCATTTCCCTCTTCAAGATAACCGGTCATCATTAGCAATATGGCGCTATCCTGCCGCTCAATGGCATCGATCATATTCTCTGCCGCCTGAATGCTTTTGTAATTTTCACTCAGGATTGCATTGCTTGCCTGGCCTAATTCGTAAAGATTAATGAATGCCCAGGTCAATACCAGTATCAGCAGGATCAGCACAAGACTGTATCCGCCCAATATTTTTTTCTGTAAGGTCCAGTTTAATTGCATAATTTACATCTCTATCTTAAAGTAATATTAATTCATTTAATAAAAAACAGTAAACTTTTTTGTGAGTCATTCGACATTGCTTCAGGTTACACAAAAAGATCAAAGGTATGATTAATTTCATGATGCTCATTGAATATCTTTGATGAATAAGGTCGGATACGTCATGTGAGTCATTGTGATTGAAAATAGAAAATACACTTATCCAACCGTATTGAAATTATAGGAGGCTAATTCTGACAATCGTAAGAGGGAAACCTTTCATGGCTAAAGTGGTGGGTGCAATGGAAACCCCCGGAG
>JAUSPJ010000037.1 GCA_030655795.1 Fidelibacterota bacterium
TAATAAAGTTACTCTATTCGACTTAAAAACTGTGTGAAAATGATGATGTAGATACAGCGTAGAAAATTAATGCTTTATAAGTTGTTGTTTTTAAAGAATATCGTTTTTCGAAGTGTCAAACTTGGGATGTAATAATTTGGATTTTTAAAAATTCTTCAAAAAGTATCTCGGTTTTTGTTTTATTTCTCATTTTACTCTTTTATAGATACAATTTCTTTTTGTTTCAGCTACCAAATGGCACGATTAAAAGTAAACAAAGTGACCATGGAATTTGAATTTTTTCGAGTTGCTTTTAGTTCTACTCTACCACCAATGCCTGGTATTGCCGAATTTGTTTCCATCAAAGAAAATTCCTGTTCTATTAAACACCAATACTTACGACCCGGGTTATTTAATACTCAATGTTTCTTAAATAGAGTTAACAAAAATTATAGCTTTGTTTAACTCTAGTAACAACATAAATTTTATTCCACTAGGAGTAATATAATATTCTCTACCTAATTTTGCTAAGAGTCCTAAATCAATTCCATAATTTGAATACATTATAAATGCATCATTTGCCGCCTTTGGTTGCCATTCATTTATTTTCCCTGAAAGAATAGTAAAATATTTTGTTGCTTCTTTTAAAGGGACGGGGTAGTAGTTTTTTGACAAAGAAAAAATAGCTTCTACTGCTGAATAGATCCCAAATGTAGCTGGGCTGTAAAATGGATTTTGAGTAATATGATCTTTTAATATTTCAATTTGTTCATCACTAATAAAATCAATAGGTTTTAGCGGATCTTTTTTTTCAAAATATTTAAACCCCAAATTCGTTAACTCAACTAATGGCTTTCTTATTGTTAAGCCAAGTTCATTAGATAATCTCAAATAACTTCCTACTGTACTTCTTGATAAATCTGTATTTTGTACTAGATTTTCAATGGATTGTTTGTTTTCTAAAGAGTAAATAATTCTATTTAACAAATGTAAATTCCATAATCCATGATTTGATGGTTTTAAATTTATAAATTTTGTAACAGCTTTTACCTTAAAATAGTAATTTTTTAGTAGGTTATATGGCGAGAATTGGATAGGAATGACATAATTTTGGCAACAAAATATTTTATGCTTTTCCAAAAAATCAGGACAAACTAAATAAACTTTTATTGGTAATTTTGGAAGTTTATTATTTTCTTGCAATTCTAATAGCTCATCTTTATAACTGATAACCTGTTTGCAAAATTTAATTTCACTTCTAACCGCTTTTAATTCTAATAAAAGCAATTCTGTGGATGACAGAAAAAGTAAATCCAGCTTATTCCCAGATGGTAATATCTTTTGGCGGCTTATTAGCGAGATACTATCTTGTATTGATAAAATGCTTTTTACTTCATCGAGTTGTGTAGCAAAAATATCTTCTATTTGCGACTCTCTAATTTCTAAGTTCATTTTCTTAAACATTCTTTATGAAGTTTATTATCACAATTAATACAAATATAGCCTCCACTTGGAAATGGCTTTCCCATTTCTATTTTTGTTACAATATCATTTAAGTCAACGACTCTGTTCACATATAGTCCTGTTCCAAACCTTACACTTTTTCCACATTCATTACAAATCTCTATTATCGTATTATCTATATGAATGTCATGGTGTGTTTTTAAAATCATTTCTAATCCAACTATTTAATATGAAGTAGTAAATAAAGGCATTCTTTTATTAGGTATATTTCGAACAATTGTTTCAATATGTTTAAAACCGTTATTTTCAAAAAATTCCTTGGTAATTGAATCCATAGGAATATTTATGTTTTTTACAGTCCTATTACCAACTACGTAACATGCATATCCATTCTTTTTTATAGTTTTTGAAACGTTCGAAATTGAATTATTATAATCTATGAAAAATGATTCAACCTCTGAACTTCTCTTTTCGTCGATATTATTTATTTGATCTAATGTAACCCGTAAGTGAGTAGAATGAAAAATAAAGTCTGAGGTATATTTAGTACCACCCATAAGATTTTTATCTACAAGTGAAGCATCTTTTATTCCCATCCATTGGTTAGCAAGTCTAGAATATTGACCGTAAGCCACTGTTGTACGTGAATCACCGTATGGAGGTGATGTGATAATAATATCAATAGAGTTATCTGGAATTATATCTATAGGAATATCATTTACTGTATTAAAACCATATATTTTTGAAAAAGAGTAATTACGTTTTATTCTAATAAAATCTAAAAGACCTGTTTTATTGCGCGATAATTTAGAAAGCATAATTCCAAAACTATCAGGATTGAATTGTTCTATTTTATCATTAGGAATTCGGACTAATTTAAACTCTCCTTTTTTTGTAAGCGATGATTCGCGTACTGTTTCACTAAAAGCTGTGAGAAAGAAATTTCTAATATCACGCAATCCTATGTGGTCAATATAATTTTTAATAATTGCCAGTTTTTCCTGTGATCTCTTATTAAACCAAAAATCTATATTGTTAAACTGCGGGATAACTACTGAATCAGAACCCTTTATACCAAATTGAAAATTGAAAGCATAATTATTGAAATCTTTTAGATATAGGTCTAATGTCTGAATTTCGATCGGAGTTGTCTTTGTTTCAGCAATTAATCGAGCGAGCGGATTTAAATCAGTACCTATTGCATTTATACCTTTTACATTTGCTTCGACAAGAGAGGTACCACTTCCACAATAAGGATCAAATATGGTTTTTGCATATGCTCCATATTTTAAAAGTAACCTTCTAGCAATCTGCGGGATCATCATTGCTGGATATGCATGAAAGCAGTGTGTTAATACTTTTGTATCTGATTTTCTAAAATCCCATGAAAAATCGTTATACTTCATACTAAAAATTTAACGTTTTTTATATTACTCACAAACACATATAATCAGAGAAACTAACGCTTGGTTACTTTCTTTTACACACACAAACTGTTTTATACAAATAGAAACCTAAGTTTTTTCCTGTAGTTGAATTTTTCAATCTATCATCTATAGAATAAAGTATCTATTCTAATGGCTCTTTTTCAATAATATCCTGGTAGGATTCCAACGATTTTTTATCCCGGATCACTTGAATCAGCTTATAAGTCGCATCAGAGGGGTGCAGGTCGAATGCGGTTTCGGCTTCCTGGATGGCATATTCATACCAGCCTTTTTTAGTATAGGCAATCGCCAGGTGGTGATGGGCTTTGTATTGCTCCGGGTCAGCCCTGGTGGCGGCTTTGAATTCCAGGATCGCTTCGTTGATCAGTCCTTTTTCAGAATACCATTTACCAAGATCGAAGTGGCTTTGGTAGTTTTTATCGCTACAGCTGGACAGTAGGACGATACTGACAAATATTCCACAAAACAGTGCAATTTTTTTCATGGGTACTCCTGGAATTAAACGTCTCATTACAGAGATAAATTTAGTGGAAAGCAGAATAAAAACAAGCAGATTGTCGGAACCAATACTTATTCCGTAACGTTATTTTTAGAAGAAATAAAAAGAATGCGTATATTAGACGACGATTTAATTGATGTTTGCGAGTGAGTTCCCGACTTGAACAAAGTAAAAACCGCCTGTAATAAATTTATCCTGAGCGCCCTTATTTTGAGCGCCGCCTGCGGTTCGCTAAGCGCCAAACCGAAGGAAAAATTACGCTTGATCGGCGCCGATCGTCTGGAGCAGACAACCCGTAACGGTATCGCGGTTAAAAAACTGACCGGTAATGTACATTTCCGCAAAGGGGCTGTCGATTTGACCTGCGAAATGGCCTACTGGTTTGAAAAAGATGAACGGGCGGATTTTTATCGCAAGGTTTATGTGACGAAAGAGAAGCAGGTTCTGCAGGCAGACACCCTGACCTATTTTGCGGCGGATGAAATCATCGTTGCCAATGGAAACACAAGTTTCAACGACGGAGAGGTAATGTTAAAGGCCCGCAAGCTGAAGCATTATGTTGATGACGATATCTCTGAAGCCTGGGGAAACGTATCGCTTCAGGATGAGAATCGCAGTGTTTTTTCGGATTATCTGATATATTATTCGAACGCTAAAAAAGCCGTGGCGCTGCAAAATGCCGTCATTCACGATCCCGGTCGGAATACATCGCTTTATGGGGACAGCCTGGTGTATTTCAGCAATACTGAGAATATCGAAGCATCGCAGAATCCGTATATCGTTAAACTGGATTCCACGGGAAAGGAAAATTTCCGGATTAAGGGCGATGTGATCAAAGGTTATGAGGACCAGGGTCACTTTCTCAGTATCGGTAATGTAAAAATCTGGCGGGAAGATTTCAGCGCTTACTCCGATGAACTGGAATATTTTGACTCGTTGGAAGTGGCGGATATGACCGGCAAACCAAAGGTGTTTCGCGATGGCCAGGACCTGTCCGGTGAACGCATGAAACTCCGTCTGAAAGATGAAATGCTGCAATCGCTGTTTATCTATGAAAATGCGGTTGCCTCTTCGCGGTCAAAGGCCTATCTGCCCTATAACAAAACGGATTCGGCGTCTGTGGCAAATCGCGATTCCGTTCGCATTTACGATGAAATTACCGGTAAATTTATGGAAATCTATTTCCGGGACGGTGAGACCGATTCCATCCGGGTTTCCGGGATGGCAACCAGTTATTACAACGTGACGGAGGACAGTATTATTCAGGGCGTCAATATTGCCAGCGGCGATACGGTTGTGATGAGATTTTCCGACAATCGCCTGAATCGGATTACCGTCATCGGCGGATCGGAAGGCAAATATATCCCCGATAAGACCAATACCAGTATGGATACAACGGTGGTTTATTCCGCCGAGCAAATCGATTATCATTTAAATGACAAGCTTACTTTTTTAAATCAGAAGTCATCAATACAATCCGGCGATATGAGGTTGACGGCCGGAAAAATCAAAATACAATGGAATGAAAACCTTCTGTATGCCTATCCGCTAGGCCCGGCGCCCTATGATTCCCTTTCCGACGATTTGCCCACACTGTACCAGTCTGGCCGGGAACCTTTTTCCGGCGATGAAATGATCTACAATATGAAAACCCAAAAGGGCCGAATTGTCGAGGGCCGGACCAAGGAGGAGGACGGGTATTATTACGGTGAAAATATCAGCAAGGTAAACACGAGGGAATTTTATGTCAGCAACGGCGTATATACGACCTGCGATATTGAAGATCATCCGCATTATCATTTTAAAAGTAAAAGGATGAAGCTGATTCATAGGGATAAGATTATTGCCCGGCCGATTGTGTTTTATATTCAGGATATTCCCTTGCTGGCTTTGCCCTTTGGAATATTTCCGAACCAGGGCGGCCGCCGCCATTCCGGCTGGCTGATGCCGACTTATGGTGAAAGCGGTCAGGACGGCGGCAATATACGGGGACTCGGTTATTTCTGGGCGCCCAATGATTACTATGATCTGAAACTGACCATGGATTTCTATGACCGGGTCGGCATTGTGACCCGGTATGCGACGCGCTATAAATTGCGCTATGTGTTCGACGGATCAATCAGTGGAAGGTACACCAATGAGTTCCTTTCGGATTATGAAAAGCGGGAATGGACGCTGAATGTCCGGCACAGCCACAAACTCAGCCCGACGATGGGATTTAGTGCGAACGGCAGTTTTGTCAGCAGCGACGATCTGTATAAGCGGATGAGCTATAACCAGAACGATCGTCTGAAACAGCAGTTAATCAGCAACGCAACCCTGTCAAAGACCTGGCCGGGAAAACCCTATTCCATGTCCATGACCTTGAACCAGACGACCAACCTGCAGGCTCAGAACCTGATAAAAATAACACCGACCAGTAAGGGGCAGAAAATCAGTTATATCAGCCGCTCACTGCCTAACATATCCTTTAGCCGCAGCTCAAAATCGATTATTCCGCTGAAATCCGGCGCCAGCGCCTCTAGTGGGAAGTGGTATAACAATATTTATTTCAGCCTCAGTTCGCAATTGCGGAACAACCAAAATATTTCCTATCTATCGAACCTTATCAGTGATTCATTGCAATGGGAGAAACAGGACATCACCAAGAGTGCCATCACCCACAATATTTCCATGAACAGCTCGCAGAAAGTTTTAAAATTCATCACGTTGAACCAGAATATGAGCATTCAGGAAGGCTGGATCATGGATTACGAGATGCCGGCGCTTGATTCAAGCGGGGCGTTTATCATTGAAGGTAATAAAATCACGACTGCCCCGGTTACTGAATTTAAAGCCCGGCATACCGGAAATATTTCTTTTAACGCCCAGACAAAACTCTATGGCATGTTTCCGACCCGGATCGGAGCGCTGCAGAGCGTCCGGCATGTCATGACGCCGCAGGTGGGATTCTCCTATCGCCCGGATTTTACTAAAGAGATCTTCGGCTGGAATCCCGGCTACATTGAAACCGGGGAGGATTCCGAAGGGAAGGAATGGCGCTATGACCCGTTTAGGGGGACATTGCTGGGCAGCACTCCGTCGGGCGAATCCCGCTCCATGAACTTCAGCCTCAGCAATATTTTTCAGGCTAAAACCAAACGGGGTGGCGAAGAGAAAAAGATTGACCTGTTTACCATGAATTTCAGTACAAGCCACAATTTTGCGGCCGACAGTCTGCGCTGGTCGCCCATCAGTACATCGATCCGTACACAACTGTCAAAGAAACTGGCGTTGAATATCAGCGCCAGTCACGATTTTTATAAATACCGAATTAATCGTCGTATTGACGATTGGAACGATGAGTGGAATGGTATTCCTATACCGCGCCTGACAAATGTGAGCGCTTCCACGGGATTTGCGTTTTCCGGGCGCCGTTTCGGCATAATGAAGACGGAAAGTGATATTCCGGACACCAGCAATCTTGCAGATGATCTCCTGGGGACTGTTGATACTGACGATGAACGACCGGACCGGTTTTCCGAACGGTCACAGGGCAATGAACTGTGGAGCGCCAATTTCAGTTTGCGCTATAGTCTTTCCCAGTCAAATCCGGCGATAAAAAATGAATCCTTTTTTATGACGGCAAATGTCAAACTGAATCTGAGTTCCAAGTGGAAAATCGGCTGGAATGCCAGTTTTGACCTGATGCAGAAAAATCTTGTGACCCAGAGTTTTCAGATCACCAGGGATTTACATTGTTGGCAGTTGAGTTTCAACTGGACGCCCAGCAAATACAGCTACGCCAGCCAGTACAATCTGACCATTAATGTAAAATCGCCGACGTTACGGGATTTAAAATACGAAGAGCGCGGCGGCCGCAGCAGCGGGTTTGGTTACTAAACACTCCGGATCGCATAAATCTGAACAAACGACAACAATCAACAGGGTATTTGTGTCCTATCTCAATTGCTTGATAGGAAAAAATATGTAATTTTCGTATATATAGTGAACACACAGCAATAATAAAATGGTGAGCAGTATTTTCAGAATGAATAGAGAAGTTTTGAGGGATTATCAATGTCACTGATTGTAACGCCCTTTTTTATTCCGATGATTGCCGCGATCGGAGTTTGCCTGCTGGTGCTGATGTACGCCATTCGGCATCGGGAAACAACCGGTTCTCCCGCATTTATTTTACTGATGGGATCAATTACATTCTGGCAGATTGCCTACATGATCTGGCTGCTTGCGCTGAATCCATCCGTTAAAGTACTGTTTGACAAAATCAGTTATATCGGTGTGGTCTTTGTTGCCCCGGGCTGGCTGTTCTTTGCATTCCAATATTCTGGTGAGAGAGTTTGGTGGTCACTACGCCGTGTGGCAATTATCCTGGTTATTCCTCTGATAATATTACTGCTTGCATGGACCAATGAATATCACTGGCTCATCTGGCGGGACTACGACTTTTATCCGGCCGGAAATATTCTGCTTCAGAATGTTCATTACGGGCCGGGGTTCTGGGCGCTGACCGCCTATTCTTATTTTCTATTATTGATTGGCTCATTAATAATCATAAAAACCGTTTTACACGCATCGCCCTTTTATCGTCGACAGGCATTTTTTTTATTGGCGGGTGTGGCATTTCCCTGGCTGGGAAATATTTTATACGTTTTCAAAATTGTCGACATTCCCGGGCTGGATTTAACTCCTTTTATGTTGGGGATATCCGGCGTGTTAGTTGGGGTTGGGTTGTATTTTTTTCGATTACTGAGTATTGTACCGATTGCCCGCAAAGCCCTGATTGAAGGAACTGACGACGGCTTACTGATTATGGATGGAAACAACCGGATTGTCGACCTGAATCCGGCCTGCCGAAAAATACTGAACATTAAGGTGAAAAATGTAATCGGCGAGCTGATTAACAATGTCTGGAGCGGTAACTTGAGCCTGCTGGGGAAATATATTGATGTAATGAAACTCCATACCGAGATCCAGGTTGGAAATTCCGGGGAAACGATATTTTATAATTTACGGATTCAACCGCTTTATAAGGATAATGGAATCTTTCTGGGACGCCTGATAACCCTGCGGGATACTACAGAACTTCGAAAAGCACAAATGAAAAAAAACCGGATTCAGAAACTCGAAACTATTGAAATAATGGCCGGTGGAATAGCCCATGATTTTAACAATCACCTCTCAATCATCGACGGGAATTTAAAACTGATCGAACTGGCTTATGCCGACGGAAAAGACATATCCAAGTATATCGGTAAAATCTATGGCGCTTCCCAAAAAGCCGGCACTGTGACAAAACAATTACTGACGTTTACGAAAGGAATTGAACCCCAAAAAGAGCTCATTGAAATTCCGGAATTTCTGAATGAACTGGCGGATTTACTGCTGAGCGCCAGCAAAGCGAATTATACCGTCGATATACCTGAAAACTTATGGGCGGTAAATGCCGATAAAGACCTGCTCGGCCAGGTTTTCAGCAATTTGATAATTAATGCCGACCAGGCTATGCCGGGCGGCGGAACAATTGAATTTCAGTGCAGTAATATTGAATCCGATGCAGAACTTCCCGATATGTTGAATCCAGAGAATCAATATGTCAGGATTAAGATCAGGGATCAGGGAATTGGAATTCCCCGGGACCAGATGATAAAAATCTTTGATCCCTATTTTACAACCAAACAAAAGGGCAGTGGTTTGGGCCTGGCGATCAGTTTTGCAATCATTCAAAAACACGACGGATATATATCGGTGGAATCAACAGTTGGCCAGGGTACGGTTTTTACCGTATATCTGCCAGCAGTAACAAACAGGTAGTTGAAGTTGAGAACAATCAAGAAAAAATGTGACCCAATAGGAATGAATATGTTAAAAAATACCGGTATTGTCATATTGGCCCTCTGGATTGCCGGATTATCTGCATGTACCCGCCAGATTTACCAGGCTGCGTACCCTACTCTGAATGACGGCATTTACGATACGGAATTTCCCTACCGGAACTGCTCAAAAGAATTGAAACGGATCGGCGATACGGTAAAAATGGTCAATGCAATTGCCTATTATAAAAGCTATATTTTTGATGAATCCAGCCGGATATTACGCCGAAACCTAACACCAGAAGTCCTCAAAAATAACGCCACAGATCATATCTTTTTTAATAATTCGACATCCGGGACAGCAACGATCATTTTTCATGAAGCTCAGCGGCTGGCGCTCCTGACCTGCGCCCATATAGTCACTTTTCCGGACACTATTATCAGTTATTTCACACTGTCCGATGGCCGGCCAAGTGTTTTTATTCAATCGGTTGCCGTAAAAGAACGCCAATCCAATTATGTCACCGACCTGTGGAAAATTCCAGAGCTTGAAGTTCTAGCTATCGACAATGCCAATGATATTGCTCTGCTGGGCGGTAATCTTTCGGGTCCCGATATACCGCCGATACCGGTATTTGATTATCCTTTTGGCAGCGCTAAAAAACTCGAATGGGGCAGTTTTGTTTACCTGATGGGATTTCCGAGAGGGTACAAGCTGATTACGCGGGGAATCGTCAGCGATCCGAATCGCAGTAAAACCGGCGAGTTTATCATCGATGCGCTGTTTAATCGTGGCTGCAGCGGCGGGCTGGTGCTGGCTGTAAAAGACGGGGTTCCGAACTTTGAGTTTGTCGGGATTGCCCGGTCGGCGGCGGCGGAATATGAGTATGTTGTCCGTCCAACGAGTACCTTCGATCAGTCAAAATACGACCTGACTTTTCCTTACAAGGGCGATCTCTTTGTTGATTATAAGGCCAACATAAACTATGGCGTTACCCACATTGTACCGGTGGAACAGGTACAGGCATTCTTCAAAGACAATAAGCGGAACTTGCTGGACCGGGGTTATAACTTCTCGGGATTTACGGGTGATTAGCAGTAATTACCGATTATTACTATAAACCTTAAGTTCAAGATACATTCTATCAGTTTTTACCGTTTGGATTTAGGTATCCTTATTATGGATTTTCTTGTAAAAGTTTACGGAAAAACCTAAATTCGGTGTCCGTCAACTCACGACGGAGTTACACTTGTAATAGAACTTAATTGAATCAATTGAAAATCTAAACCAAAAGGAGTTTGAAAATGGCAACTAAACTGGCTATTAATGGTTTTGGACGAATAGGAAGGGCTTTTATACGTGCATCAAAAGAGTTAGGCAAAGATTGGGATATCGTTGCGATCAACGATTTGACCGACGCCAAAACACTGGGCGCCTTACTGAAACACGATTCGGTTCATCGTAAATTTCCGGGGACCGTCGAAATCGATGGAAACTCTATTGTTGTTGACGGTAAGAAAATCCCGGTGTACGCCGAAAAAGATCCGGCCCAGCTGCCCTGGAAAGAACTTGGCGTGGATATTGTCATTGAAGCTACCGGTGTTTTCCGGAAAAGGGCCCAGATTGCCGCTCACCTGGCTGCCGGCGCGAAAAAAGTTGTTCTGACCGTACCGGCCAAGGACGAAATCGACGGAACGATTGTTTTGGGTGTGAATACCGGCGATTATAAAGGCAGCGAGGAAATTGTATCCAATGCTTCCTGCACCACCAACTGTGCCGCTCCCATGGCGAAAGTAATCGTTGACAACTGGGGAATCAGACAGGGTTTTCTGTTGACGATCCATGCCTACACCATGGATCAGAATCTGCTGGATGCTCCGCACAGCGATCTCAGAAGGGCCCGCGCAGCCGCGATGTCGGTAATTCCCACATCTACCGGAGCCGCAAAAGCCATCGGTAAAGTCATTCCCCAGGTAAAAGGCAAAATGGACGGCGTTGCTTATCGCGTACCGACTCCGGACGGCTCGCTGACCGAACTTATTCTCGAATTGGAGAAACCAGCCACGGTTGAAGAGATTAATGCTGCGATGAAAAAAGCCGCTGACGGTCCGCTTAAAGGCATTATGCTGTATACTGAAGATGAGTTCGTATCCACCGATGTAATCGGCGAACCCTATTCCGTTATATTTGATTCCAAGATGACCAAGGTTTTACCCGATGGTATGGTTAAGGTTTCCGGCTGGTACGATAATGAATACGGATACACCTGCCGGGTTGTCGATCTCGTGCAGTTGATGATTGACAAGATGTAAATGAGGCGTTTGTCTAATTGAAAACAGTAAACTTTATTTTTGGAGTACATAATCATCAGCCGGTAGGCAACTTTGACTTTGTCATTGAGCGCGCCTACCGGCACAGCTATCTGCCCTTTGTGGAGGTGGCTGAAGATTTTCCATCGATTGCCCTGACATTTCATTTCAGCGGTTGTCTGCTGGAATGGCTGGAAGGCCATCATCCGGAATATCTCGACCGGATTGCCAGAATGGTTGCACGTGGGAATGTTGAAATCCTCAGCGGCGGTTTTTTTGAGCCGGTTTTGGCCGTTATTCCCGACGTGGATAAAGTCGGCCAGATTGAAATGATGAACGACTATATTCGCCGGCGCTTCGGATATGAGCCCCAGGGGCTCTGGCTGACCGAGCGGGTCTGGGAACCGTCTCTGGCAAAACCGATTGCTGAAGCCGGAATTAAATACATTACCGTAGACGATTATCATTTTCTGGGCACCGGAAAAATGGATAAAGACCTGACCGGTCATTTTATTACCGAAGAACAGGGCTATGGGCTGTCGATTTTTCCGATAAGCCAGAAACTGCGTTACGCAATTCCATTTAAAGATCCCCAGGAAACGATCGATCATCTGCGCCATTTTGTTACCGATGCTGCCGAGAATGCAATTGTTATGACCGATGATGGCGAGAAATTCGGCGTCTGGCCGGGGACTTATGAAACGGTATTTGAGCAGGGCTGGCTCCGCGATTTCCTGAAAACGCTGGAAGAAAACAGCGACTGGCTGAAAACCCGGACCTTCGCGGATTACTATTCCGGGCATTCACCCAAAGGTCGGATCTACCTGCCGACAGCATCCTATTTCGAAATGAGTGAGTGGTCTTTGCCCTGGGAGGCCGGCGAGAAGTTTGAAAATCTGGTCAAGGAATTTGATGGACAGGAACGCAGCGATGAGGTTAAACCCTTTATCAAAGGCGGTATCTGGCGCAATTTTCTGTTTAAATACGATGAGGCCAACTGGATTCAGAAAAAGATGCAGCATCTATCCGACCGCTATCATGGAATCGACAGTGAAAAAGTGGCCTCCGCAGATAAAAAAGATCTGCAGAATGCCCGCGATCATCTCTGGCGAAGCATGTGTAACTGCGCTTACTGGCACGGAATTTTCGGCGGGCTTTACCTGCCCCATCTGCGGCACGCGCTGTATGGCGAATTACTCAAATGCGAACAGCTCTTGAACAAAATTGAAAAGCGTCCGGCTTTCCATGTGGCGGAATTGGATATCGATATTGATGGTGACAAGGAACTGCTGATCACTTCCGGTAATATCCTGACCGTATTTGCGACTCATCGTGGCGCCATGATGACGGAACTGTCACTGCTGGACAAATCTTTCAATGTGTTAAACAGTCTGAAGCGCTACCGGGAAGCCTATCACCGCAAGGTACTGGAGGCCGGGTCAGATTCTGCCAACGGCTCGATTCATGACAATATGATGGCCAAAGAAGAGGGACTGGAGAACTATCTGAAATACGACCAGTATCCCCGTAAGAATCTGCTGGATCATATCATTAATCCGACGGTCACATTTGATCAGTTCCGCAATGGCGAATATTACGAAGACAGTGACTTTATCCAGGGACTTTATGACTGCTCTGTTGATAAAAAGCAGAAAACGG
>JAUSPJ010000040.1 GCA_030655795.1 Fidelibacterota bacterium
CATCGCCTCGGTGTGTTCGATCACAATAAACCCGCCACTCTTCAACCAAACTTTCTTGTTCAGCGTCTTTTCAAATTCTTTTTCAACATTGTATTCCGTAAACAGCGGATTTCGGGAGCTGTGATAATTAATTTTTTTGACTAATGCCGGAGATACACTTTTTATATATGCGTGGAGTTTTTTATACAAGGATTTTGAATCAACAATGATTTGATCGATGTCCGGAGTAAACAGATCCCTGATAACCATTGATGTAATTTCCATATCCCGGTACACACAGTTCGGAGCGGAATTGTTTTTGACGTTTGATTCCAGCTCGGTCCATTTTTGGAGTAAATCCTGCAAATCGTTTTTTATTGCTTTCTCGTCCTGGCCATCGGCGACTGTCCGGATAATAAATCCAAAGCCTTTCGGCTTTAAATCATGAACAATTTTTCGCAGGCGTTTTTTCTCGTCTCGCCGGGTGATTTTCTTGGATATGCCTACATACTCTTCATTGGGAACCAACACCAGAAACCGTCCCGGAATCGAAAGGTCGGTTGTGACCCGGGGACCTTTTTGGGCAAAGGGCTCCTTGATCACCTGAACGAGAATTTCCTGACCGGTTTTTAAGCCTGTTGGATGTGGCATATTCGTTTTTTTCCGCCGTGTTCGAGGGGCTTCATCTTCATCGCCGTCACCGACAATGCTTTCGATCATCGACCCAACAGTTGTCGGATCATCCATTTCGGAGAATGGTAAAAATGCGTTGAAATGATATCCGATTTCGACAAATGCCGCGTGGATGGCGTCAATGACATTTTCCACTTTGCCTTTATAGATATTGCCAACCATGCGGGTTTGTTCGGGCTTCTCAACAAAGAATTCGACCAGTTCATCGTCTTCCAAAATTGCGATGCGGGTTTCTTTGCTGGTTTCACTAATTAAAATCTGTTTTTTCATAAATGTTGTTTCAACCTATATCTTTGATTAAAAATGGGTTTTCAGCCGGCAAATCATGGGGGTATTTGAAATTCCCAGCTGTTTTAAAATTTCTTCCGGACGGACGGTTTGCCCGTCAATAACTTTTGTTGACAAAATAATTCCGTGTTCATCACGCCGGGTGATATTGTCAATAAATGACCGAATATTAACGTGACGAATTCGGTTATTCCGCTGTTTTTCAATTATTATTTCCGGTTGTTTTAATAATTCATCGATGGTTTGGGACACATTCTTCGGCAATGTTACCCAAAATCGGATTTCATATTCAAAACCGGTGGCGCCGGCAAAAAGGGATTCGGACTTTAACGGAACCTCGTTCGCTGATTCGATGAAAATGCCATCCGGTAGTTCCCGGTTAATGTGTTCTGCAAGACTCTTGTCGGCCTCGGTAAGCACAATATCCAGATATTCATCTTTTGAGCTATATCCCAGGGGCAGGGGAAAACCCGAAGACATTTTAGGACGGCGATTGAATCCCTGCGTAAAAGACAATTTCAGTTTCGCCCGATGAAAAGCCTGTTGAAAAACACGCATGGTATCAAGATGAGAGATAAATTTTGAGGCATCCTTTTTCTGGTAGCGCAGACGGAATTTCATTTCCTTTAAATCAGATGCTTCTTTTTCCTTAAGCCGCTGATTTTCCTGGAGAAATGTTTGTTTTTTATCAACGATCCTCATCGATAATGTTTCTAAATCACAAACACCACAACCAATACACCCGTCCCGACAATCCGGAGATGATTCGGCCCGGTATGCTTTTTCCCGTTCTTTCTCTAAAAACGCTTTCAAGACCCGGGCGTCAATATGATCCCAGGGCAGCGGTTCCGCAATATTGATTTGCCCGGTAAACAGCTGCGGCGTCACGCCACATTCTGCCATGGCCAATCTCCATGCTTCTGGATTAAACAGCTCTTTCCACGAATCGAATTTCGCGCCATGTTTCCAGGCGCTGTAAATTACCCTGGCCATCCGGCGGTCGCCCCTGGCAACAGACCCTTCCAGTTGTGAATAATAGGTGTCCCGCGCCATTATTTTTACTCGTTTATACGGCGCAAGTCCTCTTTTTATAATATCCAGTTTCCGCTGAATTTCAACAGGATCATCCTGGGCCTCCCATTGAAACGGCGTAAAGGGTTTCGGGATAAACGTAGACAGGGTAATGTTGATTGCAAGTCGTTTCTTTCCACGTTCATAGACTGTTTTTGTTAGCCGGATAATTTCAGCGATATCTTCACCGGTTTCCGTCGGAAGACCCAGCATAAAATACAGCTTCACCGTCCGCCAGCCGTATTTTAAGGCTATATCGACGGAATTCATCAGATCTTCTTCGGAGATGTTTTTATTGATGACATTTCTCAGGCGCGCCGATCCCGCTTCCGGCGCAAAGGTCAGACCGGACTTTCTGGTTTTCTGGGCAATCAGCGCCATTGATTCTGAAAAACTGTCTAACCGCAACGACGGTAGCGACAATCCAACCCTGTTATTTTCCAGAAAATCAGAAATTCCATGAATCAATTCGCCCATACCGCAATAATCGGAAGATGACAACGAGAGCAGGGAGACATCGTTATACCCGGTCAACTGCAAGGATTTTTCAATTTGCCGGGCGATATCCTGGGGCAATCTTTCGCGAACAGGGCGATAGATCATGCCCGCCTGACAAAACCGACAACCCTGGGTGCACCCCCGCATGATCTCGGCCACCAGACGATCCTGGGCGATTTCAACAACCGGCATTAACGGTTTTTCCGGAAAATAATCCGCTTGCAGTTCCGGAATCCGTTGCGCCAAAATTTTATCAGGCAAATTATCTTCGTTGGGTTTTGGGATAAAAAATCCACTCGTCGGGTCTTGCTCGGCATTGTAAAACCGCGGTATATACAGGCCCTGAAATTCCCGTAGAACTGATTTTAATATATCAGAACGGGGCTGCTGCTTCCGTTTTTGTTCTGCAATAAACCGAACAAGGGGCACAATCAGTTCTTCGCCGTCTCCAATAACAAACAAATCTATAAAATCCGCCAGCGGTTCGGGATTGTATATGCTGCTGCCACCGGCGATTACAATCGGATCGGCGTCTCTGCGCTCTTTGGAAAGCACCGGAATATGGGATAAATCCAGGATGTTTAATATATTGGTGAATGTCA
>JAUSPJ010000056.1 GCA_030655795.1 Fidelibacterota bacterium
TTGGTTCCAGTTCCGATCCCGGCGGTGGAGATACCTGCACTTTTCGTTTCTTGAAAGGCTTGACCGTCAGTTTCTCAATGGTCTCGTCAGACAGTCCGACTTTTATTTTCGGTTCATTCGCTTTCAATTGCTTGATATACCAGGGGGTGTTCAATAACGAGAGGTTGACGACCCGGACATCCTTGCGGACACCTTCAACCTCCTGCATATACCAGACCGGAAAAGTATCGTTGTCGCCATTCGTAAAAATAATCCCGTTTGGTTCGCAGCTCTGAAGCAGGTTCCATGAATAGTCCCAGGCCACATAATTGCCTTTCCGGCTGTGCTCATGATAGTTTGCTACAAGAAGATTAACGGGCAATGCGATCAATAAAATGAGCGTTACCGCATAGACCAACGGTTTGCGCAATTTTTTATTCTTTAGTTCCGTCAAATGGGAAATCAATGCCGTTGCGCCGATACCTATCCAGATGGAAAATGCAAAAAATGATCCCACATAGGAATAATCCCGTTCCCGGGGTTGCGGGTCATCCTGATTCAGATACAGCACAATCATCAGGCCCGTAAAAATGAACAGGGCCAGTACGGAAAGGGCTTTGTTCTTATCCTTATTAAAATGCGTCAGCAATCCGTACAATCCCACCAGAAATGGAAAGGGGAGAAAGAATTGAAAGGGATCGACATTCACATCACTTCGGCCGACAAACTGCCAGTTGAAATAGCGGATATACATCTTTTTAATTTGATAATTCCAGAAATAATTCCAGCCGCTTTTACCCTTCCATAGATGATCGGCTTCCGGCTTCCAAACCTTGCGGTCGAAAATATCCGTAAATTCCCGGCGGCCGTACTGCTCGCGCTCCATATAAGCAACCGCCTGATGAGTAGTCTCGGGATCGTTTTCATCAATTGTCGGATTCTGATTACTGCGGATAAAGATAGTCGAATAGGACGAAAAGCCGACCATAATCAGGATCAGCGACATCAATGCCAGCGAAACAATATGGTGCTTTTTCCGAACCGCCCAGGCAGTTGCGATAAAAGCCACAACGACTATCAGACCAACAGCAAACAGGCCAAAATTATCAGCGATTTTAGGAATACCCCGAATCACACCGCCGTTAATTACTAGAAAAACGCCCGACGCCGTCATCGCCATTAGTACCGTTTTACTGTGCTCTTTGATGCGCGCACTTTCGGATTTCAGGTACATTGAAATGTACACTCCGGCAAATGAGAGCAGGGTCATGATGGCCTGTGCGGTAAAAGATTTGCTGATTAGGGCGCGCCAGAAAACAAACATGATCGATACCGCCGCCACACCGATAAGCACGTCGGCGACTAACCAGCCAATGTTGGATATTTTTGTTCGTTTAAAGTAGATAATCAAAGCAATGAAAAAGATTGCCAGCAGATTTAATAAGTGAATACCCATTGCCAGACCTATTATATAGGCAATTATCAGCAAATATTTCTCATGGCCCGGCTTGTCCGAACGCTGTTCCCAAAACAGGATCAGCCAGACGACAATTGCCGTCAGAAATGTAGAATAAGAATAGACTTCCGCCTCGACCGCATTGAACCAGTGGCTGTCGGTAAAGGCAAAGGTCATGGCCCCGATAAAGGCGCCGCCGTAGACGGCAACTTTCTGGATAACTGTAACCGGTTTCCCCCAGCTTTTCAGCAGCTGGACAATAATCAAGAACAGAAACATCACCGCAAAGGAACTCACCAGCGGCGACATCAGGTTGACCCGGTAGCCAATATCGTTTCCAATTGGTAAAATGGAAAATACACGGCCAATCAGCAAATAGAGCGGGCTGCCCGGAGGGTGGGGAACGCCCAGGGTATAGGACGTGGCAATGAATTCACCGCAATCCCAGAATGAGACTGTCGGCGCTAGCGTATCCATATATACAATCCAGCTGAGCAAAAATGTCAATAGCGTCAGAATTACCTTTTCTTTGTTGTTTTTCAGAATCTCCATGATTGTCCTTATGTATAAATGTTTACTTATCTTCTGTTTTACCGGAATCTTGTTTCATTTTTAATTCAACAAACTTCATTTTCAGGTCGGAAAGTGCTGCATTCAGAATCTGCTGCTCTTTTTCGGTAAGATTGTCTCTTGTCTTTTCTTCAATCATTCCCAGCATATCGATGGTGAACCGGGCTTCCTTCAAGTTGGTTTCGATTTTTCCTGTCAGCGGATTTTCCTGTTTGCCCAGCTGAATCCAGGCGCTGGACGCAAAGGACTGCAGCAGGCCGATGAACATCAATTCGTTTTGATCGGGTTTCTGATCGGTCAATTCCGCTCCTACAATACGTCCACAAAATTCATGTACTCAGCATAATTCTGAATCAGGTGTTCCCGCACATTCGAATAATCAGGACGGCGCAGATGGGAATCGTTTTTTATCAGCATAAAGGCTTCACGTCGCGCAAGTTTCAGCAATTCTTTGTCAACCAGTAAATCAGCAATTTTCATCTTCGGAAAACCATGCTGGCGGGTTCCGTAGAACTCGCCAGGCCCGCGTAATTTAAGGTCTTGCTCCGATATTTCAAAACCATCCGTTGTCCCGTTAATTATCCCTAAACGTTTGTGAGAAGTTTCGGTACGTTTCCGTTCCACCAGCACACAGACCCCGTTCTTCTCGCCCCGGCCGATCCGACCACGCAACTGGTGAACCTGGGTCAGCCCGAAACGCTCCGCATTTTCAATGACCATAATCGTTGCGTTGGGATTGTCCACACCGACCTCAATAACCGTTGTACTCACGAGAATGTCCACGGTTCCCTCACTGAAGCGATGCATGACATCATCTTTTTCGGCACTTTTCATTCCGCCGTGCACCAGCGCCAGGCTGAAATCCGGAA
>JAUSPJ010000062.1 GCA_030655795.1 Fidelibacterota bacterium
CTCCGGAGGCCGGCGCTCTATCCACTGAGCTATGGGGGCGTCAAAAAGCGGACTAAATTACATCATTCAAATCTAACACACAAAATAATTATGAAACTTTTTAAGTCCAACGGAGTTATGTATGGCGATATCAGGGAAATAACTATGAATTCTTCATATAAATTTCTATCTTATAGCGATTTTTACTAAAGCTAATCTGAGGAGTAAACATGAAAAAATTCGCCATTTTGCTGTTGGTATTACTTGTGGCTGTTACATCATGTACTAAAAAAGAGCCCAGTTTGATCCTGGAAAAGGATAGCCCGGCATACAACCTTGCAAAATCTCTCACGGAAAAAGTTCCCTACTATGATCCCGATCAGAATAATTCCCTGATCTCGACCAAATACTATGATATCACTACCGGTGATATACTGAACATTATCCAGACAAATTTCGGAAACCGTGCACAGCAGTTGATGAATTTCAATGCTGACCGTATCAAGACGATTATTGATCAAAATGCTCTCCAAATGGGTGAAGTAAAACTTCTCCTCAGGGACGCTGAAACTTTGAACATTCAGGTATCCGATGAAGAGATCGACAGTCTGATTAATAAGCGCTACATTCGTGACGGCGGACAAGAGCGTTTTATGTCCTGGTTAAAAAACAATAACATCAAATATGAAACCGTCCGCAATGATACGCGTGACGGGATCATGATCGAGAAATATGTTGATGTCGCCCTTTTAAAAGATTTCGAGGTCACCGAAGACGAATTGATGGAAAGTTATCAGCAGGATAAATTCGCATCCGTACAGCATATATTGCTGAAAACCGAGGGGCTTGATGACTCCAGCAAAGTCGCCAAATACCAAGAAATGGAATCCATTCTGAAGCGGGCCAAAGCCGGTGAAGATTTCGCAACCCTGGCCAACGCATACTCCGAAGATCCCGGCTCCAGTAAAAATGGCGGCTTATATGAAAACTTCACCCGCGGTCGTATGGTCAAACCCTTTGAAGATGCTTCTTTCGGAGTCCCAATCGGTGAAACCAGTGATATTGTCGAAACATCCTACGGCTATCACATTATTAAAGTTATTGAACGGAAGCCGGAAGAAAAACCGTTCGAAGAAGTAAAAGACAGTATGAAGGCAAAACTGGAGCAGGAAAAACGAACCCAGGTTTATGATGCTAATCTGGAAAGACTGAAGAAGAAAGCGAAATTTAAAGTAATCGAATATTAATAAATTTTACCAAATACGGAAGCCGTCTGTTCACGTGAGCAGACGGCTTTTTCAATAGTTAAATCCCGATGATTTGAATATTTTCCCGTCGTGCCGGACGATTAATCCCTCCGTATCGGGTATCTTTTCCAGTAACTCGATCCCCTGTTTTGCGCCTGCAATAAATATCCCTGTTGCCAGTGCATCAGCCCGTTCTGTTGTAGGAGCAATGATAGTGACAGACTGACAGGAATCGGCCGGTAATCCGGTCTGAGGATTTAACAAATGATGATACCGTTTTTCATTATGAAAAAAGAATTTCTGGTAATCGCCGGACGTAACAACCGCTCCACTGTCAATTTCAATGATTTTCAGTAATTCCTGTTGTATTCGTGGATTCTGAATGCCCACCCGCCATTTTTTTCCATCAGCCCGGGGCAATACCCGCAAATCACCGCCTGCATTCACCAGCGCACCTTTTACTGCTTTCCTGTACAGGATTTCAATTGCCCGGTCAACAGCGTAACCTTTGGCAATTCCTCCGGTCGTGAGCATTGTTCTCGGCGATGCGGAGATGAGCATATTGTTTTCAGGGTCAACTGTTAAGGATTGGTAATTCACAAATGGCAGAACGGATTTAATTTGTTCCTCAGTCGGTGGTTCAGGATTTTTCGATTTAAAATCCCACAACGGTAACAATACACCCACTGTCATATCGAAGCAGCCATTTGTCAGTCTTGATACTTCCAGTCCTCTCTGAATCAAACTTAATACTTCTTCGGGCATGACAACCCTGTCACCCGTCCTGTGACTAAATTCATATAATGGGCTTTCCGGATTCCCCTCATAAAACAGTGAACCAATCCGATTTATCTCTGCCATTGCGGCTTCAATGGCCATCATTGCGTGTTTTTCGGAATCGTCCAGCACCGTAATTTCAATCACTGTACCCAGTGCGAATCGGGTCACCTGATATGTTTTTAATGAATTGTCGGAGTTACAGCCGGACAGACCAGCGATAATTCCAATTAGAATCAGTGTAAGAAATGCTTTTTTCATTTGAATGTTTTTCTTGATTGGATTATTGACAAATCTCTTTCATGGAGAAAACCGAAAAATCCGTCGCTGCTTTTTTTGTCGCCCAGATCCGGGTAAGCAACCCGGCTAGTATCAGCACCAGAACCGCGATAATGAATTGGAGTACTTCCGTTGGGATTCCAGCAAACGGCATTTTAATAAATATACCAGAGATAATTATGGCAATCAGAAAACCAAGTAGTGGAAAACCATATTGCATAAACGCTAGTTTCAGCTGATTCTTATCGGATTGTTCAATGAGAATCCGGTCACCAATTTTTACGTTCAATGTATTCGTTAATTTGAGGACCCGTTTTCCCGAATCGCCCGGCCGGCAAATCATCCGGGCGCCACAGGAATGGCAATGATCGTTCTCCAGCAATTCGATTTCAGCAACATTATCTTCAAGATCGACAATGACACCTATTTCAAAACTCTCATCCATCTATTTCTCGTCGGCGTTACCAACAATTACGATACATTTGGTCGGGCATTTTTCGGTCGGCAAAACGAGTTCCTTCGTGTATTTTTCATGATCCACAACCGCTAGATTGTCGGTCACATTAAAACCAATCCCATCGACTGCCTTTTCACAAATCTTGCAGCCGATACAGGCCGCACTGCAAACAGCCCGTGAATTTTTACCATTATCCTTGTTCCGGCACAGTACAAAGACATGATGGCTGAGCGGGTGCAATTCGATAACATTGCGCGGGCAGGCTTCCACACAATTCCCGCATCCAGTACACTTGGCCCGATCCACAACCGGAATACCTTTGTCGTTCATATGAATAGCATCAAAGGGGCAGACCGGCACACAATCTCCATAGCCGATACATCCGTAACTGCAGGCTCTTTCGCCGCCGCCGACGAAGGTCGCTCCGATGCACGACTGAATCCCTTCGTAATCGGCTTTCTTTTTAACGGTGCCGTCACCACCCTGACACATTACAATCGCCACCAGCCGTTCACCGGATTCTATTTCCACGCCTAAAATCTGAGCGATTTTTTCTGCCGCGTCGGGACCGCAAACCGGACAGGCACTCAATTGAGATTTGCCGCCAGCCAGGTTTTCGGCAAAATTCGCGCAACCCGCATAGCCGCAGCTGCCGCAGTTTGCACCGGGAAGCAAATCACCGATCAGTTCAACCCGGGGATCTTCTTCAACGTGTAATTTCTTGTTTGCGAGGGTAATCAGAATCGAAAAGATAAATCCCAATCCACCCATACTCAGTACCGCATATATCAGAGAACCGTCAACCATTTCATGACTCCATTTATATCAGTCCGGAAAAACCCATGAACGCCAGCGCCAGACAACCGGCGACAATCATCGTAATCGGCGCGCCTTTGAAATATTCGGGAACGTCGGCCAGTTCCAACTCCTCACGAATACCCGCCATAATGACAATTGCCAGTGTAAATCCCACACCGGCACTAAATCCAAAAATAATACTTTCAATAAAATTGTATTCTTTTAACACCAGGAACAGCGCAATTCCCAAAATCGCACAGTTGGTTGTAATTAACGGCAGAAAAATACCCAATGCATCGTACAGCGGCTTACTGACTTTTTTAATAAACATTTCCACCAGCTGCACCAGGGATGCAATCACCAGGATAAAAGACACCGTCTGTAAAAATTGGAGATTCAATCCTTCGAGAATATAACGGTTAATCAGCCACGCCACCGCTGCTGTTAATGTCATAACAAATGTCGTTGCCATGCCCATACTGATCGCCGGGCCGAGTTTCTTTGAAACACCCACAAACGGGCAGATACCTAAAAAATTAACGAGGACGTAATTATTTACAATTACTGCCGACAGAAATATAATAACCAGGTTTGCCATTATTTAGCCCTCCTTGCGTTCAACCAGTTGCTGATCCCGATCATCAATCCTAATGTCAAAAACGCACCAGGCTGCAAAACCATCACCATCCAGGGCTCAAAACTTTGCGGCATGATCTGGACGGCGAAAATTGTTCCGACACCCAGGAGTTCCCGGATCGCTCCCAGGATCGTCAGCGTAATCGTAAAACCGACGCTCATTCCCAGCGCATCGATTATCGAGCGGCCAACCGGATTTTTCGACGCAAATGCTTCCTGACGACCAAGAATGATACAGTTTACAACAATTAGCGGTACGAATGGCCCAAGAGCTTTGCTGATATCCGGAACGTAGGCTGCCAGCATTTTATCTGCAATCGTAACAAATGTGGCAATTACAATAATAAATGTGGGAATCCGAACCTCTTTCGGGATGATGTTGCGGGCCAGCGATATGATCGTGCTGGATAAAACCAGCGTAAATACCACCGCCAGTCCCATGGAAAATCCGTTTATCGCTGAATTCGTAACTGCCAGGGCCGGACAAAGCCCAAGCAACATGCGCAGCACCGGGTTTTCATCCCACAGCCCTTTTATAAATTCTTTTGAATAGCCAGTTTTAGTTGCCATATCGGTTCGCCTTCCGGTTTAGATAAGTATCGCGATACCCTTGTATCGCAGCATTCAACATCTTGATAATTGCTCCTGAGGAAACGGTTGCACCCGATATCGACTGAACCTCTCCTCTCTGCTTATTCGGAGTAGTTGCTACGGGTATAATAACTTTCTGTACATTCAGATTTGTGAATTGCTTTAAAAACCATTCCGGATCGCTGTTTGTCGTATCATTGACTACCCGTGTTCCCCAGCCTTCAGTTTCATCTTGTTCAATAATCTCCAGACTTTGCATTCTCGAGAAATCCGGGCTCATGCAGACCAGAACTTTTATCGTACTTTGAAAGCCCTCTCCACTGGCAATGAATGCAACTCCCGTAACGGAACCATTGTCATCTTTGTTCAGAAAATATGTTTTATCATCAATGGTTAATATTTCCGCGCCTTCCGGGACCAATTCCGGATCGAATACCGTTTCGTTCACAGCGTCAATTGCCGGACATTCTCCTATATTTAGATCATTATTATCGTTCAAAATTCTGCTATTTTCCACCAACGCTGCATTAATAATGTCGATTACTGCTTTGGATGAGATTGTCGCTCCGGTAATGGCCATGATTTCGCCGGCTGATTTGTCAGGAGTCTGGTTTTTCAGATACGTTATTTTGTTCGTTATATTCAATCCGTCAAATTGCTTGGGAAACCATTCCGGGTTAGCCTTGCTGCTTGGATCAGTCTCTATCTTTGTCCCCAGCCCGGGTGTCTCTTTCTGCTCCAGAATTCTGATTTTTACAATTTGAGTCAAGCCGGCATCCATTCCCACCAGAATACGGAGTTTGCTCTGGAAACCGTTTCCTTCAGTTAAAAACGCAATTCCCTTTACATTATTCTGAGCATCGTATCCGAAATAGAACTGTGTATTTTCATAAAACTGTTCTGCAATTTTATCACATCCCGGTAATACACTGCTCAACGCATCATTCAGGACTTTATCCTGATGCGCTTCAATCAGCGGCCGGGTATGCAAATTGAGAAATGATAACAGCAACCCGGATAATACAGCTGTTGCGGTTAATACTAATATTAGTCGATAGGATTTGGTCATTTCTTCAACTCCCCGAATATTTTTGGCTTGGTATAGCGGTTGATCAATGGTACAAAAGCATTCATAAACAGGATGGAATACATCACACCCTCCGGCAAGCCGCCAAACAGCCGAATGATTATCAGTACAATCCCCATTCCAAAGCCATATATCCACGTGCCTTTCGGAGTGACCGGTGATGTCACCATATCGGTTGCCATAAAAAAGGCGCCCAGCATCAGTCCACCGGAAAACAGGTGAAACACCGGATCGGGATACTGTTCCGGATTTATAATCCACAACAAACCACCCAGAATAAACACGGTCCCCAGATAACTGGCCGGAATGCGCCAATCGGCGTATTTTTTTACCAAGAGGTAGACTCCACCGATGATTATCAGCAGCGCGCTTGTTTCACCAATGCAACCCCCGATTTTACCCATAAACATATCGAAATAGGGCGTCATTATCTTTTCAAACTTGAATGACCCAAGCGGAGTTGCTGTCGTAATTGCGTCGATACCGACCGGCGCCGTCCAGGTTGTCATTTTTACCGAAAAACTTGCCTGCAGAAATGCCCGTCCTAAAAGCGCCGGGTTGAAAATATTATATCCCAGGCCGCCAAATATCTGCTTGCCGATTGCGATGGCAAAGACAGCTCCGACAGCGGCATATGCTTTGGGAAATGCCGG
>JAUSPJ010000063.1 GCA_030655795.1 Fidelibacterota bacterium
TAAAGCCGAGCTGGATAAAAAAGGTATTGCGGATCTCTATAACCGCTTGGTCGACATTGATCCGGAACTGGCGGTTAAAATCCATTTAAACGATACCAAACGCATTACCCGGGCGCTGGAAATCTATGAAATCACCGGTAAACCGCCGAGTGAACACTATAAAGATCAACAAACTGAACCACCGTTTCCATACAGGATTTTCGTGCTGACCATGGAACGGGAAAATCTGTATCAGCGGATCAATGAACGGGTGGATCAGATGATTCGGGATGGGTTGGTCGATGAGGTTCAGACATTATTGAATACCGGTTTGCGGAAAAACCTGGATTCCCTGCTGACCCTGGGTTATCAAGAAGTTGTCGGTTATCTTGACGGCGAATGCAGTTACGCTGAGATGGTTGAAAACATCAAACGCAATACCCGCCGCTACGCCAAGCGCCAGCTGACCTGGTTTCGCAATCAGCTGGAGGCGACCTGGATAACCCTGACTCCGGAAACAACGATATCTGATATTACCGGGCAAATAATTCAAGGTCTCCAAGGCGACTAACGCTAATTAATGAGCGGATGTAATGCTGTTTAACTCATTCCGGTTTCTGATATTTTTCACCATCGTCGTTATAATCTATTTTGCGATTTCCCATAAATACCGCTGGACTTTGCTGCTGGCGGCCAGTTACTATTTTTACATGTGCTGGAAAGCGGAATACCTGCTTCTTATAATCTGCTCAACTTTAATCGATTATTACGCCGGACTGCAGATGGGGGAGGCTCCCGGGAAAGAAAGCCGTCGGTTTTATCTGATATTGAGCCTGTGTGCAAATCTTGGGCTGTTGTTTACATTTAAAT
Source organism: Fidelibacterota bacterium (assembly GCA_030655795.1). GTDB lineage: Bacteria > Fidelibacterota > UBA2242 > UBA2242 > UBA2242 > B118-G9. Next base: position 850 of record JAUSPJ010000063.1, read on the forward strand.
ATTTCAATTTCGTCAACGACTCGCTCAGGCAGGCGTTTCAGTACTTGAATATTATGTATCATGTGCCGTCATTGAAGGTCCTGCTACCGGTGGGAATCAGTTTCTATACGTTTCAGACATTGAGCTATACCATTGATGTTTACCGCGGAGATCGGGAGCCGGAACGGCATCTCGGGATTTTTGCACTGTATGTGTCTTTTTTCCGCAGCTGGTTGCCGGACCGATTGAGCGATCTACCCGGCTGCTGCCCCAGTTTTTCGAAAAGATAGAATTTGATTATCAGCGCGTCAAAGATGGATTATTGCTGATGGCCTGGGGATTTTTTAAAAAAGTAGTCATTGCCGACTGGGTGGCGATTTTTGTCAACCAGGTGTATAATAATCCTGAGTTTTATCCCGGGCTGCCGAGTATTGTGGCGACTTACTTCTTCGCGTTTCAGATTTATTGTGATTTCTCCGGTTATTCCGATATTGCCGTCGGCGCGGCGCAGGTTATGGGCTACCGGCTGATGCTGAATTTCAGGCGTCCTTACTTTTCAAAATCCATCGCGGAATTCTGGAAGCGCTGGCATATCTCTCTGTCCAGCTGGTTCCGGGATTATCTCTATATTTCCCTAGGCGGTAATCGCGTAAAGCGAACACGAATGTATCTGAACATCTTTATCGTTTTTCTGATCAGCGGATTCTGGCATGGCGCTAACTGGACGTTTATTGTCTGGGGCGGGCTGCATGGGGCGTATCTGCTGATTTCCCGCTGGACAGATCGATGGCGTGACAAGCTGCATCAAATTCTGGGATTGGTAAAAATTCCGCAAGTGCACAGAATTATTAAAATAGCGATTACATTTCACCTGGTGCTGTTTTCATGGATATTTTTCCGGGCGAACAGTATCAGTGACGCTTTTCTGATTATAGGAAACCTGTTCTCTGCGTTTGATGTTTCAACACTATTCTCAGTGAGTGGTTTTAGTGCGCAACATTTTGCGTTGTCAGTTTTATCGATCCTGGTTTTAATTGCCGTGGAATTATTTCAGCGCAATCATAATATTCGTGCGTGGCTGAGCGCCCGGCCATTTGCAATTCGCTGGGCAATTTATTATGGTTTGATCATGTTTATATTGCTGTTTGGGGCCTATGATAACGTAAATGAATTTATCTATTTTCAATTTTAATCTCCTATGGTGATGTCAATACTTAAAAAGATCGCTGTGTTATTTGGATTGGTGATCATAACGATTGCCGGTGTGTTGCTGGTTCCGGTAAAGCGTCCCGACCATTTTCTGCTTGCTTCACTGGATAAGGAACATCGCTTGTATCAATTGTCATCGCCCAAAATTATTGTTGTGGGCGGATCAAATACGATCTTCAACATTGACAGCCAGACCATTAGCGACTCTATAGGCTATCCGGTGGCGAATATGGGTCTGCATGCGGGACTCGGACTATGTTCATGCTGAATGAGATTGAGCCGGCAATTAATCGGGGCGATATCATCATTATCATGCCTGAGTATGCCCAGTTTTTCAGGGAATTGTTTTTTGGGGGACGAATCGTTACACGGCTGCTGTCCCTGAATCCGCAATTTTTCCGGCATATTACCACCCGTCAGCAGGTTTTCGAAATTATGAATGGCCTGGGGCTGGAAACCCGCAGTAAAATAGTCTATCTGCTTGGTCAGAGCGTTGATGAGGGAACCTATTCACGATCGGCGTTCAATGAGTTCGGGGACCTCAAAGGAGAATTGGTTGGGGGTCAGCCGCTGGCGAAATTAGCGAGTGAAACCTAACCTGGATAAACCAGAATTTTCCCAAAGGGATGCCCTCGGCACAAATTTCAAATTGCAAACTTCAAAATGCAAATTTTAAGATCGCTTTCTCTAATCTCAGCCTCCGAAAATAATTTGTGTAACAGGTGTCTCTGAAAAAATTTGATATTTGATATTTGATATTTGATATACATTATGCTTTTTAGCGTCGAGAAATTAAAATATACTCCCGACGCGTCGGGACAAGAAATTGACTTGTAAGATACTATGAAATCAGACGCCTGGATGAAATTAATAAAGCGGCCGTTCAGGAACTGAATGACTTCTATCTTCGTATGCAGGCAACCGGTGCCGCTGTTTACCTGGCGTTACCGGCGGTTCCTATCGAACGGTATTCTGACAGCCGGAATGAAATAAACGATCTATATCAATATCTAATAGAAAGCCTTAAAATCCCGATGCTGTTTGAACCGGAAAAAGCGTTGGTTCCGGCAGCGGATTTCTTTGACACGTTTTACCATCTGAACACGAACGGAAGAGAGCGTTATACAGATATTCTTCTGAATTATTTGCCATTTAACAATTGAGAAAATATGCAAAGTCTTGCCAGCATTGCCATTAAATCCTATCTGAAGTTACTTCGTGCTTTTCGGCGGCGACAGGATTTAACGCTCAGTGAACAGCGGAATCGCCTTGAACATTTCGCCGGGATATTCCGGGTTCCCAAAACCGTACGGATTGAATCGACGCGGATAAATCAGATTTCCGTTGAGTGGATTACACCGGATGATTGTAGTAGCGATGCTGTTATATTATACAAGCATGGCGGGGCTTACTGTGCCGGTTCACTGAATACCCACCGGGCGTTTTTGGGAAGATTGGCGCTGGAATGCGGATGCAAGGTGTTGAATGTTGATTATCGTTTGGCGCCGGAGAGCCCTTTTCCGGCTGCTCTGGATGATGTTTTCGTCGCTTATAATTACCTGATTAAGACATTTCCGGCGGAAAAAATTGTTTTAGCGGGAGATTCCGCCGATGGCGGTTTATCGATAGCGTTGGCAATGAAATTAAGGGATGAAAAGATTACGTTAGCTGCTGCGTGTGTGCTGATGGCGCCCTGGGTGGATGGATGTACTGCTGAACCAGAAACGCCTGAAACAAAATGCCCGGATGTACGCCGGTGTTGAGGATATCAGACATCCGTATATCTCACCGGTTTGCGGTGATTTAACCGATCTTCCGCCGGTCTTGATTCAGGTGGGAACTCACGATATGCTGCTGGGTGAAGCGCAGCTTCTGGCTGAACGGTTGGAATCTGCCGGAACCGCTGCGACACTCGAGGTCTGGCCCAAAATGATGCACGGCTGGCAGAATCTGGGAAATCTGATACCCGAATCCCGTCGGGCAGTTCGGAAAATCGCCAAATTCATTATACATTAAATAGAGTAATCATTACTATCAATTGATCCAAAATCAGTATAAAAAGATATTGATATAGTCTATCGAAACAGTTAACATATTACGAATAATATATCGATAGGAGAAATGTAATGCACACTGTAAAAATATCCCCAAAATACCAGGTCGTTATTCCAAAAGATGTCCGGAATACAATGAACTTGAAGCCCGGACAACAGATTCAAATATTGCAATATCAGGACCGTATAGAGATGATTCCTTTTAAAAACATTGCTGATATGAAAGGTTTCCTGAAGGGAATCAACACTGATTTTTACAGAGAGGATGATAGACTATGAACCTGGTGGACTCTTCCGGATGGCTTGAATATTTGGCTGATGGTAAAAATGCAGATTCCTTTTTGGCTCCCCTGACGGATGTTGTGAATTTAATAGTTCCGACCATTTGCATTTATGAAGTATTTAAAGTCGTGTTTAGAGAAAAAGGTGAAAATGAGGCACTTCAAACGGTTGCCCTTATGAAACAGGGAAATGTGATTGATTTATCGTTTGAAATATCTGTTCAGGCTGCAAAATTCAGTGTTGAAAAAAAAATTCCAATGGCTGACAGTATTATCTATACCACCGCCCGAATTAATAAAGCGATTATTTGGACACAAGATGATGATTTTATAAACCTGCCAAGTGTCAAATATTTCTCAAAATAAAAAAGTAATACAAAACAAAAGATAGCCAAATGGAGATTTAATGTCAAATAAACGAATTATATTCTGGTTAATCGGCGCATTGAGCGGATTGATGTTTATTTCCTGTGCCGAATCCACCGGTCTTGAAGATCCCGGTGGTTTGCGTGAAAGGATCGGTAATCTGAAGGGAGTGACCGTCGTGGAACTGGTTCCCTATTACGACTTTGACCGGGAATTTTTACTGGATATTGAACAGCCCTTAGATCATCAGGATTCATCCGCGGGAACTTTTACTCAACGCGCCTATTTACTTCACAATAATGAATCCGGTCCCATAGTCATGGCCTCCGGTGGCTACTCGGCTGCGATGATCTGCATGAAATGACGGTAGCGCTTGGTGCTAATCAGATCTCGATTACACACCGTTATTTTTCGGGTGCAGTTCCCGGTTCGAAAGATTATCAGTACCTGACGATGGAGCAGGCGGCCGGCGACTATCACCGGATTGTCGAATTGTTCAAAGAAATATATCCTGTCCCAAAGGGAATCTTCGATAAAACTGGCTCAGCAGTGGTTTTGGTAATGGCGGTCTGGCAGCGCTTTCACATCGTCGCTTCTACCCGGATGATATTGAGGCCACTGTGGCATATTCAGCACCATTCCTGAGTAGTCAGAATGATTCCCGGCCAATAGATTATATTAAAACGATAAGAGAAGACAGTACCTATGAAAAAATAAAAATGTTTCAGGAAGCGCTTTTAAGACGACGCTCTGAAATAATTCTCTATATCAATTATTTTATAAATTATACTGCCTATAATTACTACTACAACTGGTCGATGAATGTGGATTTAATTCTGGAACTGGCGGTCATGGATTATCCCTTTCAGTACTGGTCTTATCACGATGAGGATATAATCGAAATTCCGGACACATCGGAATCGGCCGAAATGCTTTTCGATCATTTTTAGCGGGTCGTCACTCTGGATTATTTCAGTAATAACTATATTGAATATTTTGAACAATCGGTGTATCAGAGCATGACCGAACTGGGTGCGATAGCTTACGATACCGACCATATAAAGGATTTGCTAACGGTCGTTGACCTCGACGGAAGTGTCAATTACAATTATGAGATATTGGCCCCGGAGTTGTGGAAATGATTTACAATCCTGATGTCCTGACGGACCTGCAGGACTGGCTGAAGAGTGAGGGAAATAACATCGTTTACCTGTATGGTGAACTGGATCCGATTACGGCAACCGCAATTGATTTAAGCGGAAGCGCTACCAATGCATTGAAATTGATCCCGTCTGGTGAAGATCACTATATCGGAATTGAAAAATTTGATGAAGCCGGCCAGGTCTACAATGCCCTGAGCAACTGGATGGGATTTGAGGTTCAACCACTTTCCAAACCTGCCCGCCTGACAGAGAGAAACGGCGGGCAGGCCGGGACGGAAAACATTGCGCGACCAAAGTTTAAATTATCGGAATAATTTCTACGTCTGTAAAACCTGTCTGAACACAATCAATCTTTTTTCTGATTGATGACAACGC
>JAUSPJ010000023.1 GCA_030655795.1 Fidelibacterota bacterium
ATTATAAATGATTCGTTAATTGGGTTAAAAACAATCGGTGTGACTTTCTTTAATTGCCATACTTTCGATGGATTGTTAGTATTTTGTGTTCTTAAAAATATCGCTTTCTGTTCCGTTCGGTGATTGAAAGATTTCGATGTCGAATCAACCGCAGAATAATGATCTTCATACGTCCAGGTCATGACACTATCGACAACGACTATTGAAGTATCGACAATATAAGTAGTATCGTATAACCAGATATTATACAAATCGATATATATTGAATCCACTTCATAACCGGTCGTATCATATGCCTCCCCGTCTATATAACTTACGGAAGAAACCGAACTATCTGTGACAATATCAAAAAGGACAATTTTAAAATTTCCTTTTAGGTAGTACTTTATGTTCACATACGCCGAATCCCATTTGATATCATAACTGATTATGGTATCCATCACCTGCGTGATTTGTCGTCCTATTTTTATATCATCAATGTCATATTCGGCAGTATCAGGAAAGCTTGCTTTACCAAGCGTCGAAGAAGAATAGTCCAAAAAGTAGGCGCCACCGTCATTTAAACCATCAATGGAAAATACGCCATCCGATGCAATCATTTCGTACAATGCATTTACGATTTCATCTCGTTCAGGCAGCAGATAAACTTTCTCAATTTTCGTACATGAAAACATGTTCAGTATAAAAATAATTAACAGAAAAGGTTTCGCATTCATCATAATATTAATATGAATTTTTTTCATAAAAAATAAAAGCAATTTAATCTTGTTTATTGATTTTATTAATAGCATGGTAAATTTTATGATAAACAGAAAAAATAGGGGTGGAAAAATGAAAGCCCATTATGTTGTCGGAATGGATATGCAATCCAAGGAGCATGGTATTGATTATACCCTTTTTGAAAACCGCAATAAAAAAACCGTCACTTTCTTTAATGGCTATTATTCCTTTTCCTGTTAAATTACAATACAAGGTCAGGAGTAAACAATCAGTGGAACGGGTTTATGAAAACAACAATTATCTCATTTCCGGTAGTGCTCGTAACCTTTCTGAGTATTTTTTCATGTAATCATCAGGAGAAAATTCCCGTGACTCTAGCCATTATTAATGCAAATATATGGACAGCAGATGAAAATCAGCCTGTTGCGGAAGCAGTCGCTATTACCGACGGTAAAATCACTTATGTCGGAACAACGAAACAGATAAAAAAAACCATTACCAAAGAGACAAAAGTAATCGATGCCGCCGGAATGTTCGTCTGTCCCGGATTTACGGATTCGCACCTGCATCTGCTGGATGGCGGTTTTCACCTCTCATCTGTGCAATTACGGGACGCAAAAACTCCGGAAGAATTCAAAAAGCGAATCGCTGAATTTGCACAGACTTGTGAACCGGGTGACTGGATTCTGGATGGCGACTGGGATCATAGCCTCTGGGGTGGCGAACTGCCAAGTCGTAATTGGATAGATGAAGTAACGACCGCTAACCCGCTGTGGGTCAGCCGTTTAGACGGACACATGGCATTAGCAAACAGTCTTGCCCTGACGATTGCAACTATTGATAAAAATACAGTTTCACCGGATGGTGGAACTATTGTAAAAGACGAAAGCGGAGAGTTAAGCGGAATTTTTAAAGACAATGCCATGGAACTGGTCTATCCGTTTCTCAAAGAACCCAGCGACTCGCTGAAATTTCGTGCACTTGATGCTGCGATGCAGTATTTGCTCGAACAGGGCGTCACATCTGTCCACCACATGGGCAGCTGGGACGATTTACGCATCTATAAACTGTATCACGACCAGAAAAAACTTCGAATTCGCATCTCCGCTGCAGTACCACTGTCTACCTGGCGGAAATTAGCCGAAACAGTTGATAACAATAATTTCAGCGATAACTCGCTGCGAATTGGCGGTCTGAAATCCTTTGTCGATGGCTCACTGGGGTCCCACACCGCTCTCTTTCATGAGCCTTACACCGATAAGCCATCGGATTTCGGTTTGCAGGTCACCAGTGACGCTGAATTATTCGAAATGATTTTAGAGGCTGATAGAGCCGGGTTGCAAGCTATCACTCATGCTATCGGAGACAAAGCCAATTCAATTATCCTCGATGTATATGAGCAGGTCAAAGCACAAAACGTCGACCGCGACAGACGGTTCAGAGTAGAACATACCCAGCATCTCCGCAAATCCGATATTCAACGATTTAGAGAATTAGGCGTCATTGCCAGCATGCAGCCTTATCATGCCATCGATGATGGTCGCTGGGCCGAACCGCTCATCGGCGATCGGATTCAGACGACTCATGCTTACCGCAGTCTGCTGGACACCGGCACTAATCTCGTATTTGGTAGTGACTGGTATGTTGCACCGCCATCCCCTCTTTGGGGAATTTACGCAGCAGTTACCAGGCAGACTCTGGACGATAAAAATCCTGATGGTTGGGTGCCGGAACAGAAAATTTCTGTTGAAGAGGCTTTGAAATGTTACACGATCTCCCCCGCTTACGCTTCTTTTGAAGAATCCATAAAGGGTTCGATAACGCCCGGTAAACTCGCCGATCTGGTAATAATCGATCAGGATTTAACAAAAATTAATCCTGAAACAATCAAAGATGCCCGTATAATGATGACAATTGTCAATGGAAAAATCGAATACCAAAGTGAATAAATAATTTTTTAGGTCCACATGAACAAGCAAAATTCAGTAAACCGCCGCAGCCGGATTGGGCGGCTATATGATGTTATCGCCGGATCATGCTGTCGAACCCAAATCAAGTCCGGAAAAACAACGAAAAATAGTTTACCGTACCCTCGGAAAAACCGGCATAAAAGTCCCGGTAATCAGTATGGGTGTCATGAATGCCGATAATCCGAATCTCGTCAAAGCCGCACTGGATAACGGCATTGTCCACCTTGATACTGCCTGGAACTATCAGCAGGGCCGCAACGAGAAAATGACCGGATCCGTAATTAAGGATTATCCCCGTGATTCCTATGTCATTGCCACAAAAATTTATGATCGTGCAAGAGATCGGGAAAAAAGTATTTTTACCAAAGACGCTATTGAAGAAGGCTTTCTCAAGAAATTTGATGAGAGTTTGGAACGACTGGGAATTGACTATGTGGATATTCTTTATCTGCATAGTTCTTATACTCGGGAAATGACACTATACGAACCGTTTTTAAAGGCAATGGAAAAACTAAAGAAAGAGGGACGAACCCGTTTTGTTGGTGTCTCTACTCATTGGAATAAGCCGGAGGTTATCCAGGCCGCAATCGATAGCCAGTTTTATGATGTCGTCCTCACCCCCTATAATTTCAAACAGGACCACATCGAACAGATGCGTAAAATGATTGCCAAAGCGGCTGATGCAGGTTTGGGAATTGTCGGTATGAAAACCTTTGCCGGCGCTTATCTCGAAGAAGAAAAGACCAAACCCGTGGATCCGAAGGCTGCTATTCGTTTTGCACTGAAAGATAAAAATGTCCACACGATTATCCCTGGTTTTACCACTTTCGAACAAATGGAAATCGATTTGGCCGCAATGGAGGAATCGAGCAATTATCCAAACTTCTAGATCAGGTTGGGGATAATCTCTGCCACTGATCTTCAGTGTCGTTCCGGAGCGCCCGGCAGCCGCCGGGCGGGGAGCCCCGGAACGAGGGCTGCGAGGGTTCCCACTACCCTGGCTACGGGGTTGTTCCATCGGAAGTCCTGCGGACCACTCTGCAACCAATCTACTGAGTAATACCGTTCTGCAGCACCCGGCAGCCGCCGGGCGGGCAACCCCGGAACGAGAGCAAATGATCCTGATCGTATCTCCGCAGGAGTGGAGACACGAGGTAAATTATTCACCATGTGGTTTCAGAGTTTTTTAACTACAGGATGAGAGCGTTAATAAGCAATAAACATTATGTTGCAATATGCAATATAATAAATTATATTGTAACAGAACTGTTAAAGGAGAATAAAATGAGTATCGCTGTTCGAATATCATCAAAATTAGCAAGTGAAGCCAAAATTCAGTCAAGAGTAGAAAACCGATCATTAACCGGGCAAATTGAATACTGGGCTAAAATTGGTAAAATGGCGGAAGAAAATTCCGATCTTCCATTTACTCTTTTGCGGGAAATGCTAATTGGCATTCAACAATTGGATAACGATCAAGGGATTGAATACGAGTTCGGATAGCATTGTTTATGAAAGTGATTCAATCTCCATTATTTGCCAGAACCGTTAAAAAACCTCATAATGATCAAAAATTAATACTGGATGGCAAGATTAGAAAGATTCTTTCAGATCCAGGTATAGGCAATGAGAAAAAGGGCGATCTACGAGGAATATTCGTATTTAAATTCAAAATAAAGACCGATCAATATCTCCTGGCGTATCGGATTAAGGATAATATGCTTGAATTGATAACTCTTGGATCTCATGAGAATTATTATCGAAATTTGAAAAAATACGTTAAAATTAAATAAGTATATATTCCTCGTAACCCGGGAACGAGAGCAAATGATCCTTATCGTATCTCTGCAGGAGCATAAACACGAGATAAAGCAAACCCGTTTTATTCTGACTACAGGGCTCTGCTCTGTAGCCCATACTCTCAACCTAAATTGCTGATTTCGTTCCGGAGCGCCCGGCAGCCGCCGGGCGGGCAGCCCCGGAACGAGAAGTAAATGAGAAGAAGACGTTCCCGAGTACAACCCGGGAACGAGAAGGTAATGAAGAATCCGTAGGCCCCTCGCTGCGGGGTTGTTCCATCGGAAGTCCTGCGGACTACTCCGTAGCCCATCAAAGCGACGTGACGAGAATAAAACAATTCGTGCAATTGGTGTAATTCGTGGTTAAAACATTACCCTTTGATCACACCCATCGGCGTGAACCGGGCGACTTTCTTCGTGATCCCCGCTTCATGCATAGTATTCACAACTTCGGTGACATTTTTATAGGCGTCGGGCATCTCTTCCGCCATCGTCGATTTTCCCTGCGCCATAACGAAGATTCCCGCCTTCGCCAGTTCACCGTAAAGATTCCGTCCCATGCTTTTTTTCCTGGCTTGTGTGCGAGATAAAACCCTGCCCGCCCCGTGACAGGAACTCCCGAAGGTTTCAAGCATCGCTTTAGGTGTTCCGACGCAAAGATAGGATTCAGTGCCCATATCGCCGGGAATCAGTACCGGTTGACCGATATCATGATATTCGGCCGGCAGGTCCGGACTGCCGGGGCCAAATGCCCGGGTTGCGCCTTTGCGATGGACACAGACCTGGCGCTGCTTCCCTCCCACTATGTGATTTTCAATTTTAGCGATATTATGTGCAATATCCCAGATCAATTGTAATCCCATGTCGTTAGGATTCATAGTCAACGATTTCATCATTACTGATTCAATCAGAGAGGAAATCACCTGACGATTGGCAAAGGCAAAATTGGCGGCACATCGCATGGCTCCGAGATAGTCTTTCCCTTCCTGACTGTCCAGCGGTGCGCAGGCCAGCTGTCGATCCGGAACGTTTATCCCGTATTTTTTGGTCGCTTGCAAAGTCACTTTAATGAAATCGTCACAGACCTGGTAGCCAAGTCCCCGCGAACCGGTATGGATAAATACAACAACATTTCCCTTGATCAATCCCAGTCGCGCGGCAACAGTTTCATCATAAATGTCACTGATTTTCGATATTTCTACGAAATGATTCCCCGAACCGAGAGTTCCCAACTGCGGCATTCCGCGCTGATAAGCCCGTTCGGAGATCATATCGGGATCGGCATTTTTGAGACAGCCGTTGTCTTCAATGAAATTCAAGGTATCGGAATGACCGAATCCATTTTCAATCGCCCACCCGGCTCCTTTCAGAATAACATTCCGAATATCTTTACGGCTCAATTTCCGAATCGCGCCATGGGAACCGACACCGCTGGGAATGGCATTGAATAAAGTTGTGACAAGATTCTTGATCTTCGGGCGAATAAAATCGGCGCTGAGATTCGTTCTGAGCAACCGGACACCGCAATTGATGTCATAACCCACTCCACCGGGTGAAATCACGCCAGAATGCGCGTCAGTGGCCGCAACGCCGCCAATGGGAAAGCCGTAGCCCCAGTGTATATCCGGCATTGCCAGAGAATAATTGATAATTCCCGGTAAATGGGCGACGTTTGCGACTTGTTTCAGACTTTCATCCTTTTGAATCTGATTCATCAGCTGCTCAGATGCATAAATTCGCCCTGGAACCTGCATCGCCCCGGATTGGGGAATTTCCCACAAATAAGGACTGATTTTTACGATGTTATTCATCTCTATATATCCAATACAAACCGGGCTTTAAACCCGGACTTTGTCTGTTCAATGTGGAGTTTGTGATATGTTACACTTTTTATTTCACGATGAATCGGATGTGTTCCAGTCTGAATCCGCTCTCCCGATAATTCTGCTTTTAGAATTGTTCCACTAATCTCTATTATTTTAACATCTCTGACCAGGAAATTCTCCGTATGAAATAAATACAGCAGTTCTGATAGAAATTCCCGCAACAGCAACTCTCGATCTTCCGCCTGAATATCAA
>JAUSPJ010000067.1 GCA_030655795.1 Fidelibacterota bacterium
ATCCGCTTCCACAGATTAATACCCAGGGCGGCCTGCATTTTTGTGTATTGGAATGAGTCAAAGTGGGTGTGCAAGGCCGTATATTTAAATTTAGCAACAATGGGATTTAACAGAGTATAGGTGAATGGCCGCACTGCCAGACTTAGGGCAAAAAGTTTTATAAACATGACGACTTGTGAGTGAGCCGGAAGTGATGTCAATTCGCTGATATATTTATCAAAAATCCCATTTAGATCTGAGTCTTTCCAGGTGATGATTCCACCGGCAAGAGTTGAGACATTTTTACCGCGATTCAGGGAATAAAATCCAAAGGGAGCCCTGGTTCCGATTTGTTTTTCATCAACGGTAGATCCTAACGCAGAAGCCCCATCTTCGAGCACGAAAACATCGGTGTCTTTTGTCAATTGCAAAAGAGAGTCGACCTCACAGGGCAGACCGAACATATGAATTGGCATTACAGCCAGAGTCTTTGAATTCAGTTTCTCTTTTACTTTATTTACATCCAGATTAAACGTTGCCGGATCAATATCAACCAAAACGGGTTTTAACCCTTCCGCTTCGATGGGAAGAAGAAGGGACGGAGCGGTATAGGCCGGTAGAATTATTTCCACCTGCTCTTCCCGTTTCCGCAGTTCTTTCAGTACTTTATAAATAATGAAATTTGCAGTTGTGCCGGAATTGACAAAGGCGATGTTTCCAACATTGAAATAGTTTTTTAGAATTTTACCAAATCTTTCGATCACTTTTTTACTGCGGAACAGACCCAGTTTGGCAAAAAAGAGATCAGAAAACCGATACGGAGTACCGGCGGTGGGCATTAATATGTTAATCGTTTATTTCTCCAATACGGTGAGGAAGCCCATCGCAAGAAAGATATTATTTGATCCGAGAGGCGTCAGACTTATTAGTTTGGCATTTAATTCTTTAACGAGCGGTTTAAACTGCTTCCATTTGTAGGCAAATGTCGAAAGCGAATTGGTGAGCCGATTCATTTTATACATAATTGAAATAGCAGGATTATAGGCGTTGCGATAGTCAAAAATAATGTATTTTCCCTTTTTGCATACGCGATGTAATTCTCTGATTAAGTGCTCGATTGTTGATATCGGCGCTAAATTCACTAACGTATTAATACAAAACACAGCATCAAACATATTATCGGCAAAGGGTAAGCGATAGGCGTCACCTTGAATGAACCGATCCGGGTTAAGTCCGTTATCCATGAAAACGAGTTTGGCATTGTCCAGAGCAGCAAAATCCATATCGACGCCATAGGTCGAGAACTGTTCAGGATAATCAGCTGCGGCCTCGAGTAGAAATATTCCGTTTCCACAGCCAACATCTAGAATCTCTCCATGGATATTCTTCAGGATTTTATGGGTTTCAGTCCGGACAATTTTTGATATGGAGGTCTGGAATGCCTCGGGCCGAAATGATCTCTCCAGCTTGAGTTCTTTCATAAATAGGGTAACACTTTTTTGCTGATTATTTTCCAGTCAAAATAGTTTCGTGCGCGCTCCAAACCGTAATCACCAATCTGTTTTCTAAGTGTAGGATTCGAAATTAAGGATTCAATTGTATTTATTATTGCTTTCATATCTGTACCATCGATAATATAACCTGATTTTTGGTTATCTACCGCATCATAAATTCCGCCGAAATTACCGGCGATTACCGGTTTAGCACAGGCCGATGCCTCAAGGAAAACGATTCCGAATCCTTCATAATCACCTTTTAACCGTTCATTTTCAATGCTTTGACGGTTAAGTAAAATGAAAACGTCTGACAGGTTGTAGAATTTTGGCAAATCAGCATCAGGTACATATCCCGCGAATATCATCTGATCACTGACACCTAGTTCATTTACCAAATTGCGAAGCGATTCTTCCTCCCGGCCTTTACCGACGATAATGTAGCGGATTTCGGGATGCTTATTTTGCAATTCTGCAACAGCACGGATGACATAATCGTGTCCTTTGCGTTCATCAAGACGGGCAACTGTCAGAAGGACAAATTTATCATCCAAATCGTACTGCTTAATAAGTTCCGGATTTATATCCATAGGATGAAATCGTGATGTATCAACGCCGGGCGTGATGATGTCAAATTTATCTTCAGGGATCCCAATTGCTAAAAATTCTTCCATTGTAAACCGGCTGTTTGGAATGATCTTCTCTGCAATTTCCAGGAACGATTTGATGCTTTTCATCAGCAGCGGTTTATTTCCGAAACGATAGGTTTCCGACCCATAGACGTAAATGACATACGGGACTTTAAATAGTTTTTTCATAGTCCAGCCGGTGATTCCTGATGAGAGAACCTGTCCGCAGTGGAGGATGTCAAATTTGTGTCTGATGTGCAGAAGAATTGTCCAGAATGTATGTAACAAGCCTTTTAAAAATTTGGCTTTTGTTGTATTCTGAGTGGGTATTTTCCGACGAACAATATTCAATGGAGAAGTTTTATTATACTCCTGCCAGCCGGTGTCTTTTGGGGCGAGAATCAAACAATTTTCTGAAGGGAAATTTTGCCAGATTTCACTGAAATAGGTAGCAATTCCACTAACTATCGGTGGAAAATCTCCGGGAATCAATAGCGATTTTCGATCAGACATCCGATTCCTTCAATGTGATATATCCAATAACATACCCGGTCAAATATAAAACCAAACTAAGCAAATAAAAAATGCGTAATGTCAACAGAGTTTTCACTAAACGTCCGATATATGACAATACTCTTGTCATGAGTGATCGCTTTTCGGAAACTTCGTCGCCATGTTTGGTGGTTAACTCAATGACGAACTGCGGAAAAAATTTATTGACATACGCAGCCATTTTACCATTGCGGTAGAATTGTTTTACGAATTTTCGGAAGGTTTTAGGAGGGAGATGGTGAATATAGGCACCCGGCAATACCACAACCCGGTAACCGGCATTTCTGATTTCCTGACGCAGATAGGGGTCCAGACCGCGGGGTATGATTTCGTTTTCGCCGCCGACTTCCAGAAACACATTCCTGGGAATGATACAACAGGGATGCTCGGCCATGTCGCTATCGA
>JAUSPJ010000213.1 GCA_030655795.1 Fidelibacterota bacterium
ATGACTTTATTGGCCACAGGACAATAGTTATCAAACCTATCAGTAAGAATAAGAAGGGCAAAGTGGAGTTTCACGGTACCGCCTGGGATGCCGAGGCGGATGAAGATATCGGCGAAGGGCAGACCGTGGAAATTATCGGTAAAGACAGTATTATACTGAAAGTTAAATCAATCGAATAGGAGGAGATTATGACACCGTTTTCAATTATTTTGTTAGGCATTATCATATTTGTATTGATAGCCTTTTTCCGCACTATCCGGGTTGTGCCGCAGAAAGTCGCGATTATTGTCGAGAGACTGGGAAAATATAACAACACTCTCGAAGCCGGATTCCATGTATTGATTCCGTTTATTGATAAGGTGGCGTATAAACATACATTAAAAGAACAGGCAATTGATGTGCCGCCACAGGTTTGCATTACCAAGGATAATATTTCCGTGGAAGTGGACGGCATTTTGTATATGCAGGTTGTCGATGCGATGAAGGCATCCTACGGTATCAATAATTACCAGTTTGCATCGACGCAACTGGCCCAGACAACCATGCGTAGTGTGATTGGAAAACTGTCCCTGGATAAAACCTTTGAAGAGCGTGACACTATCAACAGCGTCATCGTGGAAGCGGTTGATAAAGCCTCGGATCCCTGGGGCGTTAAAGTCACCCGCTACGAGGTCAAGAATATTACGCCACCGCAGAGTATTAAGGATGCAATGGAAAAACAGATGCGGGCGGAGCGTGAAAAAAGGGCAGTGATTGCCGAATCCGAAGGTGACAAGCAGGCCAAAATCAATCGCGCCGAAGGTGATAAGCAGGAAGCCATTGCGCGCTCGGAAGGTGAAATGCAGAAACGCATCAATGAAGCCGAAGGCCGGGCCCAGGAAATCCGCAAAGTCGCCATCGCTACTGCTGAAGGACTGCGGGAAATTGCCAAAGCCATTAATGAAAAAGGCGGAATGAATGCCGTAAATCTGAAAATTGCCGAGCAGTATGTCAATGAATTCGGGAATCTGGCCAAGACAAATAACACCGTTATCATTCCGACAAATCTAGCGGATATTGCCGGAATGGTAAAGTCGGTCACCACGGTATTGCAGGAAGTTAAAGAAACAAAATAGGATTTTAGTATGAATTATAATCACGGTTTATTTCAGGGCTGTGACGGCCTGATGCTATTCGAGCAGGCGTGGATGCCGGAGGGCGAGTGCAAGGCAGTTGTAGTACTCGTGCATGGATTAGGTGAACACAGCAGTCGCTATGCATATATGGCGGAGTTTTTCACAGCAAATGGAATTGGAATTGAGACGTTTGATTTAAGGGGACATGGAAAATCCGACGGACGCAGGGCATACGTAAATTCATTTGATGAGCATCTGCGCGACCTGGAGATTTTTTATAAACGGGTGCAGGAACGTCATTCCGGCGCTCCGGTATTTCTTTACGGGCACAGTATGGGCGCCACAATTTCGACGCTCTATGTTATTACCCGCAAGACGGAATTCCAGGGACTACTTCTGAGCGGAGTTCTTGTAAAAATGGGTGACGATATCTCACCACTGCTTATTAAAATGTCGTCTATCATTGGAACCTATGCGCCGCGCATGAAAACCACCAAACTAGCCTCAGCGTCGATCTCACGGGACCCGAGAGTTGTAAAGGATTATGATGAAGACCCACTGAATTACCGGGGAGGTATTCCGGCGCGAACAGGGCTTGAACTGATTACTGCGATGAACCGGATTCAGCTTCAAATGGAAACAATCACACTGCCGATTCTGATCATGCATGGTTCCTGTGATAAAATGACTGACCCCAGCGGCAGCCAGGAGCTGTTTGATGCGGTCAGTTCAGAGGATAAGACCTTGAAATTGTATAATGGCTTTTATCATGAAATTCATAACGATCCGGAAAAGCAGCAAGTTTTTGACGATATTATTAATTGGATTAATGATCATCTGAGTAATGATCAGGAAATATAATTTCATTTATAAGGAGAATAAAGGTTTACTGAACTTATAAGCAGTTTTCCTCAAAGAGACCTGCTCATGAGGCAAAAGTTTTGTCCAATGAAACGATGTTCTTTGACTATGTAAATAATTTTGATATTGCTTATATTTCCCTATGTGAATAAGCAGATAAAATCGAATATCGGAAGCAGCTATGAATGAATTAATCGCAATTGTCGATGACGAACCGGATATTTTAGAACTTGTATCAATTCATCTCGAAAAGGCAAACTATAAGATCGCTAAATTTGATAATTCACAAGAGTTTCTAAATTTTGTAGATAAAAAAACTCCGGATTTATTGATTCTTGATTTGATGCTGCCGGATATTGACGGCATCGAAGTCTGTAAACAACTGAAGTCAGATCATAAAACATCTAATTTTCCTATTATTATGCTGACAGCCAGGGGTGATGAGTTTGATAAAGTCCTCGGTTTAGAACTTGGCGCCGATGATTATATCACCAAGCCCTTTTCTACTAGAGAACTGGTTGCCAGAGTGAAAGCAGTGTTGCGCCGTAATCGGATTAAAATGTCGGAATCCACGATCAACATTAACGATGACCTGATCGTTGACCTTCAGCGCTACTACGTCACCGTTAACAGTCATCCGGTTGATTTAACCTCAACGGAATTCAATATTTTGAAAGTCCTTGCCACAAAACGGGGCTGGGTATTTTCCCGGGAACAGTTATTACAACATCTTTGGGGTGATGATAAGATCGTCATTTCAAGAACGATTGATGTTCATATCAAACATCTTCGGGAAAAGCTGGGTTCTGCGGCGCATTACATTAAAAATATCAGAGGGGTAGGGTATAAACTGGAATGATTAAACAAAACCGTTTCTTTATTAAAATATTCAGCGGCTATTTGATAACGATTATAGTTTTATCGTCGTTGATTCTGTTTATTTCTTTCCGGAATATCAAATCTCACTATATTGAGACACTGACCGGCAACCTGGAAAACCTGAACCACAGCATCGCTAACCAGATAATATCTTCTGTGAATGCCGGCGTTATTGATAATCTTGATGCTGTAGTGAAAGAGCTCGGTGAAAAAATTAATACGCGGATTACCGTCATCGATGTCAAAGGCGCTGTACTGGCGGATTCGGAAAACAATCCCGGTCAGATGGAAAACCACGGTTACCGGGCGGAGGTAAGAGAGGCGTTGGCAGGAAAGACAGGGCGTAACATTCGATTTAGCAAGACCATGCAGCAGACAATGCTTTATGTTGCGACGCCAATAGAAAAGAATGGGAATATTATTGCGGTCTTACGAACAAGTTTATACCTGTCTGATGTAGATAGTTTGTTAAATACATTGCGAATCCGCATTATCAATATAACGCTGATTGTGATTCTGCTTGTTCTAATAGGAGTACTAATTTACAGCAATAATTTATATCGCCCGGTGAAGAAACTTGTTGCCGCATCCCGGAAGATTGCAACTGGTGATTTTAATACGAGGGTAATTCTAAGACGGAAAGACGATTTTAAAGAACTTGCAGAGACGTTTAATATGATGACCCGGAAGCTGAAAGATTCTTTTGAAGAAATATCTTTACAACGGGATCAACTGAAAACAATCATATCCTCTGTCCACTCGGGGTTATTTGTAATTGATAAGGATGACAAAGTTATTCTCTATAACGATAGTTTTAAAAACATTTCAAAAACCGAAGAGATTGCGAAGAAATATTACTGGGAAGTCTTGCGTGATCCTGATTTACTGAATTTAATCAAGAATGTCCAGAAATCCGGGAATGATACAACCGGTGAAATCAATATTGGTTCTAAAACATATCTATGTAGTGTTAGTCATATTCCGGCTAATGAAGAAATTGTCATTATTTTTCATGACATATCAGAGATCATGCATTTGCAGCAGCTGAAAAAAGATTTTATCGTGAATGTTTCCCATGAATTGCGGACGCCGCTGACGGCGATCAAAGGCTTTGTGGAAACCCTTGAGGATGATTTTATTCCGGAAAATAAACGCTACCTGGAAATTATTGAACGGCATACGGATCGATTGATTAATATTGTGAATGATTTGCTGCTGTTGGCGGAAATCGAAGATAAATCACAGCTACAGATTGAAGAGGCCAATCTAACTCAAATACAGGCGGATTTAACAAAATTATTTGCAGAGAAAACAGATACAAAGAATCTTCAACTGGAATGGGAAATTGCGGATAAGATGACGACTATTTCATGTGATCCGTTTAAATTGGAACAGGTGCTTATCAATTTGCTGGATAATGCTATAAAATGTACCGATAAAGGCAAAATAAAGATCAGGTTTTCACAAATCTCTAATAATACACTAATAGAAATCGAGGATACCGGAATCGGTATTCCCAAAGAGCACTTGTCGAGAATATTCGAACGGTTTTATACGGTTGATAAATCACATTCCCGTCAATTGGGTGGAACCGGATTAGGTTTGTCTATTGCCAAACATATCGTGCTTCTGCATAACGGGCGTATCGATGTTGAGAGTACGCCGGGGGAGGGGACGACATTTAGTGTTTGGTTGCCGGGGGATAAGGCTTAAAAGGCGCTTATTTTGAAGATAGTGATTATTAAACCTTCCGGGTTTCAAAATCGGGAAGGTTTTTTGTTGTTATTCTTAACCAAATCTTAACAGAAACTTTAACCGCATTTAATATTCATTTCTCATAATCCTTTCGCAACGTGAAATGGAGAAAACTCAAATAATTAGAAAAGGGAGGGTTATGAGAATGAAGAAAATCGCGCGATTTGTTGTTATGGTTTTTCTGATGATTGGCGGGCTTTTACAGACTGCTACGGCGGGAGAAATAGATCGCCTGGTTAGGGAACTGGTGAAAAAAGGTGTTATAGATCCCGGCAAAGCGCAGGAAATCCTGACACTAACTGAGCAGGACATCAAAAAAGAACTGGCTAAAGCA
Source organism: Fidelibacterota bacterium (assembly GCA_030655795.1). GTDB lineage: Bacteria > Fidelibacterota > UBA2242 > UBA2242 > UBA2242 > B118-G9. Next base: position 4,945 of record JAUSPJ010000213.1, read on the forward strand.
GAAGTTGAGACAGTACCAAAATGGTCGCAGGTGATTACTCTGAATGGGGATTTCCGGTTAAGAAAT
>JAUSPJ010000099.1 GCA_030655795.1 Fidelibacterota bacterium
GTCCGAATCAGCCAACGCAGGGGGGCGACAATTCGAGAAAACAGATAAAGGGGGTTGGCAACAAAAAGAGCAAAACTCTCTTTTTTCCTGATCGCCAGAGTTTTGGGAGTTATTTCACCGAAAAGCAGTAGAACGGGCAGGACAATCACGATATTTACCCACAGCAGCTCTTCGCCAAAAAAACCGATGATAATCGCTGCCGAGATCGAGGAAATTGATATATTGACAAATTCATTTCCTAATAAAACCGTGGTGATCAGGCGCCGGGGCCGCTCAAGCAGCCGCTTAATATTCTTACCCCGTTCTTCTTTGGAAAGAACCATCTTTTCAATCTGAACACGCGTCAGGGAAAACAGCGCTGTCTCCGAACCGGAAAAAAATCCCGATAAAAACAGGAGAAAAACTATTAGTGCAATTTCAGCATAGAGAAGCGCCATGTCAGTATAAAATCCCGGTAAAACTCTGCATCGTTTGTAATATACTCCCAATACCCGGTTTTCCAAAATCCTATCGGGTTTCGATTATTAAAAAAACTTGATTTTACCCGAACTAATGAGGAAATTGGCTTCAGTATGTTTAATCACTTAAAATTCAGGGCTGTTTTAATGAAAAAGACGTTTGTATCTCTGTCGTTTATATTTCTATTTGTCCTTTTAATATGCCAATGTGCTTCCGCTCCGGCGCCAAAAATCAATTCCTCGCCGGAAGACCCCCAATCTCCTGTTTCCATCAGTTTTTTACATTGGAACGATTTTCACAGCGCCAATATTCCTTATACTTCCAACTGGGGCTACACAAAGGGATTACAGATTGGCGGTTATGCAACCCTGGCCGGCTATTTGGATTCATTAAAACAGCTATACCCCGGAGCCATTATTCTCAATGCCGGCGACGATTTTCAGGGATCGCCCATTTCTGCTCTGACCCTGGGAATGTCGCAAATACGCATTCTGAATGAAATTCAACCCACCGCACTTACCATCGGAAACCACGAGTTTGACTACGGGAAAGACAATCTTCAAAAAGCCGTTAATGCTGCTGATTTCGCGGTTTTATCCTGTAATCTTTTTGACTCCACAAAAATGTCGCTGTTCGTATTGCCTTATACAATCGTCGAATCAAACGGCGCCAGAATCGGCATTATCGGCCTGATTATGGAAGACCTGAAGTCAACGGTTTTGCCCGGTAATATGGATAAAATGTCTGTTCTCGATCCCGCCGAAAGCATTATGAAGTATGTTGAAGAAATCCGGGACAAGACAGACGCAATCGTTGTGTTAAGCCACAACGGTTTTCGCGAAGACAGCTTGCTCGCCACACAATTGTCAGAAGTCGATGCAATATTCGGCGGACACTCTCACACCCGTTTGAAACAACCCGTGCCGGTCAACAATATTCTGGTCTGCCAGGCCGGCTCCAATGGACAGTTTCTAGGTCATTTAAAGACCACAATTGACAAACAATCCAAGTCCTTTGTGGAATACAAATATGAATTGACCGAAACGGTCGTTAAAAACGTTACGCCTTCTGCCGGCGTTGCCCGGATTGTGGACTCCCTCGAGACTGATATCAGAACGGAAATGGACCGGGTCATAGGCGAATTGAAAATCCCCTGGGTGCGGAACAGTCGCGGTGAATCGAACATCGGCAACTGGATTAATGATGTTACACGAGAATATTTTAAGGCCGATATCGCTTTTCAGAACAGCGGCGGTATCCGCAAAGGTCTAAGCGCCGGCCCTATAAAAGTCCGGGACATCTGGGAAATTTCACCTTTCGACAACACTATTGTAATGGTTACCGTCAGCGGTGAACAGCTCCTTCAGATCCTGGAGTGGCGAATCCATAACCCCCGGGACCTGTTACAACAGTCCGGAATTCGCCGGGTTTATGATATGTCCTCTAAAACACTGGTCGAAGCAACTGTTAACGGGAAGTTCATTGTTCCCCAAAAACAGTATACCATTGCAACCAACAATTATATCGTGGGGCACATCGACCGGTTTTTCGGACTGTCCGAATCGGATGTAATCATCAACGACACCGGAATTGTTGGCCGCGATATCCTGCTGAAAGCCGCAGAGGAACAGAGGGTCATAAACAGCAATACCGACGGCCGGCTGATCATCCAAAACCGTTAAATTTACGATCAGCTTTCCGAAATCAGGCTGTTTTACCTGTCACAACATTCTCAACATTTTGATTGACTTTTTTACATAAAAACCTTTACATTTTGCCGCTTTTTGGAGAGTGATCTTTTTTGACCACAAAAGGCGCGCAACTCTTTGAACATTTTCTCCCCGGAGACGATTATATGGTGGGTGTAGCTCAGGTGGTAGAGCAACAGGTTGTGGCCCTGTCGGTCGCGGGTTCAAGTCCCGTCACTCACCCGAATTTAATGGCGCCATCGTCTAGTGGTTAGGACACAGGATTTTCATTCCTGTAACCGGAGTTCAATTCTCCGTGGCGCTACAAATTTACACTCCTCATTTGAGGATTTTTTTGTTTAAGCGCTATTTTGTATGAAATTAGTCTACTTTCTTGTTGAAAATCAGACTAAAAGACCTTATTATCTCTAATGATTGCCTGGATACTTTTTGACATTACCAACTCTCAACACAGAAGGTCTCTTTTAACCTGATGGTTCTCGCTAAATATATATCGGCGCTGCTGCACCCGTTCATCTGCGCAACGATTGCTTTTCTTCTTTTGCTTTCCAATTCATATTTATCGTTCTCAAAATATCTCATCATAGTCGGTATTACGTTTTCGGCCACCGTGGTTTTCCCGACAATCCAGGTCTTAATAATGAAATATCGGGGACACACCGCCAGTATGGATATCCCGGAAAGGGAAAAAAGGATAATCCCGCTATTTACCGGCGTACTTTTATACAGTATTGCTTTGATTCTTCTGTGGCTAATTCACTCACCGAAACCGATTTTAATTCTGATGTGGGCCTATGTGTTTAATACCATTGTCGCCATGATTGTCACAAAATACTGGAAAATCAGTATTCACGGTATTGCGCTGGGCGGTCCGATAGCAGCGCTCGGGCTGGTGATTTCGCCGCTTTACTTCTGGTGTATTCCCATGATTTTTCCAATGACCT
>JAUSPJ010000102.1 GCA_030655795.1 Fidelibacterota bacterium
CGCAGCGTCGTCAAAACCGCACCGACAAACGCAATCCAGAGCACTGCATTGCGCATCAGTTCTTCGAAAGCGTTGAAACCGGTTGAGAAGAAGTTTCTCAGGACAACTTGTGAGAATGATAGTAAGACCAGCATAAGCATCAGGAAAACCGCCAGCCAGGTTGTGATCTTTTCTATAAATAGCCGAAATTTATGAACCATGGGACTCCCGGTATTCGTTTAAGAGCCTGATTACTTTATCCAGTAATTCCTGAGAGTAAAGTTCGCCCACTAACTTTTCCCTTACTTCGACTCCGGCAGCATTAAATTCATCGACGGCAGCCTGGTCTTTTGGTGCAACCAATTCGAGTCCCGTTTCCTGCAGAACAGTCAGGGATTCAAGATTATCTTTGCGGCTGGATACAACAATCCGGCGCATGCTTTTCTTGGTTTCATCGATTAGAATTTGTCTCAGATCCTCGGGCATTGTATTTAGTTTTTTAGTGGTCATTAACACAGCGCCGACGGAATTAGTCAATGGATATTCCAGGATATAGTTGGTACGGACAAACCATTGCAGCGCCAAAACACCATAAGGTGAGATATAAACACCGTTAATCATTCCCGTCTGCAGTGACATATGCACATCGGTGATCTCCAGCGGAATGGCTGGAATATTCATCACCTCAAAGGTTGTTTTCGCCAGCGGATCGCCTTTCCAGAGCCACATTTTGATATTCTTGAAATCATTTATATTCGTTACCGGTTTTTTGGTAAACAGATAGATGAAGCCGACTTCGGCCCACCCGACCAGGTAAAATCCCCTTTCTTCGAACTTTTTCTGAAATTCGCTGAAAAGATTTCCATAAACATAATCAACTTCCTCACTGCTGCGAAACATGAAGGGTAAATCCAGAATCCGCACTTCCGGTACGATGTCACCGAGACCGACGCCGGTAAATGTTGCGGCATCGATCTGCCCCAGTTTCATCTTGCGCAGAACGTCTTTTTCGCTGCCCTGAACCGCATTGGCATAAATTCTAAAGGAAATCTGACCATCGGTTAATTCGGCAATGTCCTTTTCAAATGCACGCATTTCGGTTATCCAGCTGGAGCCTTCGGGAGCGACTGTAGCCATTTTAATTGTGTAGGTTTTCTGGCCAAATGCTAAAACTGAGAGTAATATTAATGGAATAAGTTTAAAGAATTTCATACATCCTCATATTATTTTACCAGTATTGGTCCTGTTTATCTATCAATATTTTCGTTTTCTTCTTTGCTATAGCATTCATCAGGCGAATGTCCGGATATTGGTCAATATCCATATTGGTTATCTCTTGTGTCAACGTATCAAAAAGAATGCGATCCTGGACCTGAATGGCATAGTAGCGGGCCATAAGAAATTTCGTCATGTAAAATGAATTATTTGTCAATTCCAGATTTCGTTCGAAATGCTGCCGCCCTTTTTCGGGATTTCCACCCAGAAGGGGCGGACGGGCAGAATAAAAACTTCCGTAGAAAAGATGCACACCGGCGAAATTATACTTTTCGTCCAGTTCCAGAACCCGGTTCATGATCATTTCAACCCTGGACAAATTTACCAGCATGCGCGGATTATCCAGGTTTTGCAGGACATGGGAACCCCAGTTATATCCCAGCCAGAACAGCGCCGGAACATCATTTACAGTGTATTCTTTGAGAAGTATTTCCAGATATTGTGGTTTGATGGATGGCTCAAACCGGAGTTTTTTCGGAAGGGATTTAAACGCATAATCGACGCCACGCTGGTAAAGCCGGGCCGCACGCAGCGGATTTTCATCTTCCACGAAGGCCATCGCAAAGGCGCCGAAACCCTGTGCCGCAATCAGGTTGAGCGATTGATTATCCGGATCGCGACTCAATAGCAGTTCGATCATTTTCAGATTATTTGCCATAAATTGTTCAGCAATTTCCAGATCATCTTCTGCATAAACCACCTCAATCCCGGATTCCATAAATCCACCAGCGGCATTGATAAGTACACGATTCAGGCTGCATGATGAAGCAAGTATTAAAAACATCAGGAAAGGAATAAACAATATCTTTATATTCATCAAACACTCTCTAACGCTTATATCGATGAAGTTGCTGTTCTTCAACCGATGCCATACTGATCCTGATTCTTCCGACCCATATTTCAAAATCCGACCCCACCGGGAGATGCGCTTCACAATCCCGGAACCAGCCACGGAATTTACCGGTAAAACCGACAATGCCTTTGTAATGTGATTCACCGCTGATTTTGTACGCATATTCTGAATTCCCCCGTACTTCGATCGGCTCTTTGATATCATTGAACTGTATGTCTGTTTGAACAAACGTCTCATCAATAGTTGTTAATACAATCTCTGTTCGACATTCACTGACAATCTGGCGGGCATAAAAGAGAATCGACGTTCCATCGATACAATCTCGCGGCAGATATTTTTCAAGATAATCAATATGGCCGTCTTTATGAACTGTCCGGCACTTAAAAATACCGTTCTCGCGATCATAGTCATACACTTTTTCGGCAATAATTTTGTTTTCCCGCAGATGCAGATAATGACGCAAGGTCTGTTTTGTCCGTTGATCGACAATCGTTATGTAATCACTGTGCAGTGTTGCGATAAATTCCAGAGCGGGATTGGAGTCCATGCTGAACTGGACCTTGTAAGCGTCAATGCCATTATATTCCAGGGATCCCAGTATTTTTGTGTTCAGTTCTCCAACACGAATCGGGCCCCAGTGGATGCTGTAGACATAATCCTCACCAGCCGGAAAAAACCGGGCGGATTCGCCACGCTCGGGAATCGGTTCCAGGCGGTTCGTCCAATATTTTGTAATATGATGATTATCTAAAAACTGTTTAGCCTGTTGATAATTTGGATGCTGGGGATATAGATATGCAAAAAGCCCATAATATTTGATCGCATTTTTAGTTTGTTTTGACAACTCATAGGCTTTTGCAAGATAGTAAATGATATCCGCATCGTGACTGTAAACAAAACCCTTTTCCAATATCTCAATTGCTTTATCTAACTTGTTAATTTCAATATATAATTGACCAAGCAGGGAATAGGAAAAGGTGTACAGTTTGAAATCTGAAATGGCATCCTCAAGGTAATCAATTGCTTCATCATATCTTTTCCGTTCGTATAAAAACTTACCAAGATAGTAGTTTGGCAGTTCAGGATGGGGGTGGGTTTTAATTGATTTTCTTAATGAGTTAAAGCTATTCTTGAGGTTGCGCCGGTCGTATTCAATTAGCCCTTTCAGGAACAGAGCAGGGCCGTATTTCGGATTTTCCGATAAGGCGATATTCAAATATTTTTCGGTATCCGGAAAATCACCGTCAAGATAAGAGATATATGCCGCATTAAATGCCGGGACTTCTTTACGGGTAGATGTATCGATTTCGCTTATATAAAGTTGTTTTGCTTTTTGAGGATTATCCAACAGCCATTCCCGCTGAGCCGGACTTAGAGTCGCCTCCGGAGTATCGACAATCGCGGCAGAAACAGAACAAAACGACCAAAAGGACAAAAATACTATGATGGATTTTAGTTGAGTTCTACGCATGAAAAAAACAGTTTGATTTTTATACTGAAAATTTATATTATTTAAGTGGAAAATCAAATGAATTGCTTTTCTGAAATTAAGAATCACAGGAAACCGCAATGGACACATCCCGCAGAATTATCTCTATTTTAAAACAATCCGTGCTGGCCATCGTCGCTGTATCGATTTTTGCCATCATTTTTAATGGTTTATCACCCAGCAGTGTACCGTTAATAACACCATTCAGGATTATTACTGTTGGCGAAAATCTGACAAAAATCCCTGTATTTCAAACTCGTGATCAAATGCGTGTATACGATCGTAAAAATGATTTTCATGCACCTGAAGAGATCAATTTGGAGACTGCATATAGCCACTTTCAAAATTATACAGCAATCTTCGTAGACACGCGCAGTGTGGAGGAATATCGCAGTGGACATATATCAAGGGCGGTATCTATTCCGCTCGATTCGCTGGATTTTAACCGGGAGGTACTGCCTGAATTATCGAGAAATGAACGCATAATTACCTATTGCGATGGAGAAGACTGCTCACAGAGCATCGATCTGGCGGTCACGCTGAGTGAAATAGGCTTTAATGACGTCTATTTCTTTTTCGACGGATGGACTGAATGGCAAAACGCCGGTTATCCTGCCAGCGCCGGAGATATACCATGAAACGGATTGATGCATATTTCTACCTCAGAATACTCATCCGGCTGGTTTTAGGTTTTTTATTTCTCTATGCTTCTCTGGATAAGATTATATATCCTCAAAAATTCGCCGAAATCATTTACAATTACCGATTATTGCCGGTTGAATTATTGAATATCTGTGCTATCATCGTACCCTGGATTGAAGCATTCATAGGTGTATCGTTATTAATGGGAATCCGGATTGAAACGTCGGCTTTTATGCTCAGCGGTATTACTGTATTTTTTATTGTTATGATAATCAGCGCTATCGCCCGCGGCCTGGATATTGAATGCGGCTGTTTTTCACTGGATGCCGAAGGATCGCTGGTCAGCTGGAAACGGGTGATCGAGGATATCTTCATCCTGGCGGGTGGAATATATCTTCTTTGGTATCAGCTTAAAATGAAGCAATTTAAAGAAACTTGATTCGCAGGAGGGATTTTAGTTCAAATTTTAAAAGATTTACCGATCTTCATCGTGATGATTTCGGTATATCTTTGGATAGTTTGACTATACTTACAATGATAATAAAAAACTCCAGACGTCCCAGAAACATCCCGGTAATCTCCGTCCATAAAACGACAGGAGACATGTTTACTGAAGTTACCCCCACAGATAATCCTACCGTACCGAGCGCCGAGGCAAATTCGAAAAATGCCTCTCTTAAAGGAATGCCGGTTGTTGATAAGACAAGAGATCCGCACAGATATACCATGATATAGATAAAGAAGAAAAGCGATACGGTCTTGATCTGTCGGTCACTGATATAGGTTTTTCGATCGGATTCCCGAATATAGGGCTGAGAAATCGCATTTGCGGGAGAAAGCATTCGATGGATTTCCCAACCGATCGCTTTTAGTAATAAGTATACCCGGTATTGCTTTATTCCACCTGCGGTAGAGCAGGTGCCGCCGCCGATCAGCATCAGAATGATTAATACTATTATTCCGCAATCGTTCCAGGGAGTGTAAGATACGGTCGAAAAACCGGTCGTCGTAAGCGCGCTTGTAATTTCAAAGATAGAGACTCGGATACTTTTCGAAAGGAGCGGATACAGGGATGTCGCCGTGCTGAAAAACAGGATAAGTGAGGCGAGGATGATCAGAACAGCAAATATCCGAATCTCGCCGTTACGGAAAAAAGAGCGGAAACGAAACCTGATGAGCAGATAGGCGCTGACAAAATTCAGATTCCCCAAAATCATTAAAATAATGGTAATTCCTTCAATTTTGGCCGAATCCCAGAATCCGACGCTTTCTACGTGCGTGGAAAAACCGCCGGTGGAAATCGCGGAAAATGTATGGTTCACGGCGTCAAAAAGCGACATTCCGACCAGAATATAAGCACTTACACCAAAGACAAGGTAAGCTGTATAAATCAACAATACCATCTGTGCCGACCGTCTGACCTGCGGAATCAGCTGATCGCTGCGTCCTTCGGCCTCGGATAATCCCGCACCGGCAACGCCGGTCAAAGCCGCTATCATCATAATGGCAAATCCGGCGCCCCCGGCAAGCTGCATGATACTGCGCCATAATAATATAATCCGTGGCGCACCGGTAACATCAACAACCGATAATCCGGTTGTCGTCCAGGCACTGACAGATTCGAAAAGCGCCAGTGGAAAGGAAAGTGATAATACCTTCATGAAAGGGAACGCGGAAAATATGAAAGCGCTGATCCAGGCGAACAGCACAATAATTCCTGCTTCGTGAGTCAACAGCGGCTGGCTGCGGACATCCCGGAACCAACGATATAACAATCCCCCTGACGCCATTAAGAGAACAGCCGGTGCAATAAAGGCCATACTAAAGTGCAATTCTTCAGGAAAAAAAAACAGAATCAGGAGCGGAGTAAGCGTTAATAATCCGATTAAAAATAGTACAAAACCAATATGAGAGCCAATTATCCGGTATTTCGTTATCAGAATGTAATCAATACGCATGCTAAAGGGCTATTTTTCACCGGTAAGCAGCCGGATTATTTTGCTACGCTCAGCGGGATGGTTCAGAACAATAAGTTGATCACCTTCTCTAAGAATTGTTGAACCCCTGGGAATTATCGGTTCCCCGTCGCGAAGAATGACGGAAATTAGTGTATTCTCAGGTAGCCGAATATCGGACAGGCTTTTATTAATCACCGGTGATTGCGGTGACAGTTTAATCTGGGTGAAATTGACCTTACCTTCAGCCAGAGATAAGAGATTGTGTACATCGTTAAAACCGGTTTTTTCTTCAATCATGGCGGAGAGAACGCGATTGATAGAGAGAACATTTTGAATTCCAAGGCGATTGAAAATTGCCTCATTGTCCGGATCATCGATCAGCGTGAAAATTCTTGGCACTTTGAATGTCAGGGAAGCCAACTGGCAAATAACCAGGTTGTCATGATCATTCAGAGTTATTGCAAACAGCCCGTCGGCAGAGCCTGCACCGGCCTGTTCAAGAATTGTTT
>JAUSPJ010000109.1 GCA_030655795.1 Fidelibacterota bacterium
AGCAGCGATAATACTAATAACAGTAGTGCTGCCTGAATTACCAATTTAGTTTTGTTGTGTAAGAAATTTGATTTCATATCTCTCTCCAATGTCTAGTGTGTCACGGCCCCTGTGACACTATTAATTGCTAATTTAAGAAAAAAACAGTTTTATTAGAAAGGATTTTAAGAAGGCTGCCCGAAGACAGCCTTCTCAAACATACAGTCACATACCTCGCACTATTTCAACAACAGCATTTTCTTCTGCTGTACAAAATCACCGGCAGTCAACTGATAGATATAGACACCGGCAGACAGACCCTGACCGGCATCATTCAAAGCATTCCATTCATATACATGAAATCCCGCGTTCAGTTCACGTGATACCAGTGTACGTACTTTCTGACCAAGAATGTTGTAAATATCCAACTTTACGTTCCCCATCATCGGCATCTCAAAGGATATCTGAGTTGTCGGGTTGAAGGGGTTCGGAAAGTTCTGATGCAGTGCGAAACGGGTCGGCAGTGCACTCAATTCACCATCAATCGCTACACCGGGACATCCGTATTCCGGGAACGGCAGACGTTCATCGGTATTCTGCGAACCAAAACAATCGGCTTCCGGATAGTAGGTCGCCGCCGCATCATCGATCATCATCGTACGGTTCTTAGCAAATCCGGCTTCATTGTCCAGACTGTTGATACCATACTTGTAGGTCTGCGATTTAGCCTGACCGATAGTAAAAGTATAACCAACCGTGTAGATACCATCACCCGCAACTGCATCACCATTCAGACCGCCATCGGTCATCAGATACGCAGCCGGATTGCTGCCCCAATCCCACCAGCTGCCCAGGAGACCGTTTACATAAACAGCCGCGATGTCATCAACCGAAGAAATCGTATCCGCAGCGGTCTGGGAATCGAGCAGAACTTCACCGGCTCTGAGTGCTAATACTGCTGATTCAATATTTACCTGGAAATAAACCGTTACATCCTGCTGAATCACATCGTCCCAGCCAACATTGGCATAGAAAACCGTGTCGGTCGGTACTTCATAGTAACCGTCACTGTCGAAATCCAGATAACTGTGATCAGACGGTATGTTCAGCATCCGGTCGGAACTGCTTTCCCACATATCTCCAGAGCCATCACCCTTGTGAACCACTTTATCCACAAACATTCCCAGCTGAATAAAAGCCGGGCCAAAGAAATCTCCTCCGAAGGGCTGGATCTGCTGATGCGTTACGATTATCCGGGCAATGTCCGGGAGCTGGAAAATATTATTGAAAGAGCAGTGATTTTAGCACGCGGTTCAATAATTACCCGTGAAGATCTGCCCCTAGACAGCAGCGTGAGTATCGGCGTATCCCTTTCAAAAAGCCTGCCGGACCAGGTCGAGGAACTGGAAAAATCACTTATCCGGAAAGCGCTTCAGCAATCCAATGGAATCCAGGCCAAAGCCGCCGAACTGCTGGGCATCACCGACAGAATGCTGCGGTATAAGTTGATGAAGTACAACCTTCAGAAATGAGATGTGAGTATTGAGATATGAGACTCAAGAATCAAAAATCAAGACGCAGCTAATTTCAAATTTCAAGTTTCAAATTTCTTATTCAATAATCTGTCACTGCGTTTATCGCGCCAGTTTATCCTTAAGAAAATTTAAAACATTGTCTTTCGGTATCCGGATCTGTTTCAGAGTATCCCGGTCGCGGACTGTCACCGTCCCATCTTCAAGAGTTTGTGAATCTACAGTAATACAGAAAGGCGTCCCGGCCTCATCCTGACGACGGTAGCGTCTCCCGATCGAACCGCCCTGATCATAAAAAGTATTCATGTGTTTTTTGGTATCATGGTAAATAGCCATGGCAATGTCGGGCATGCCGTCACGATTAACAAGGGGTAAGATGGCGGCCTTAATCGGCGCCAGTTTCGGGTCCAGATGCAAAACGATCCGGGTATCTTTTTCCAGTTCCTCTTCCTCGTATGCATCCACCAGGCAGATCAGAAGAGTCCGGTCAACGCCGGCGGATGTTTCGATGATATACGGGATAAACCGTTCCCGGTTCACATCATCGAAATAGCTCAGGTCTTTACCGGAATATTCCTGGTGCCGTGACAGGTCGAAATCCGTACGGTTATGAATACCTTCCAGCTCTTTCCAGCCGATTGGGAATTCATATTCAATATCAAATGCCGTTTTAGCGTAGTGGGCCAGTTCTTTGGGACCATGCTGGTGAAAACGTAATTTCTCTTTGCGGATTCCCATCCGGTCATAAAAAGCAATGCGTTTCTGTTTCCATTCCTCAAAATAGCCGTCATCGTCACCGGGTTTCACGAAAAACTGCATTTCCATCTGCTCGAATTCCCGGGTACGGAAAATAAAATTTCCCGGAGTGATCTCATTCCGGAAGGCTTTTCCGATCTGGGCAATCCCAAAAGGAATTTTCAAACGTGAGGAATCCATAACATTTTTATAATTCACGTAAATTCCCTGGGCGGTTTCCGGTCGCAGATAAATAACCGAGGCGCTCTCTTCCACAGCGCCCATGTGGGTCTTGAACATCAGGTTAAACTGTCGGGCATCGGTCAGCGATCCTTTGGTCCCGCAAGCCGGACACTGTTTCATCTCCAGCTTTTCCGGCGGGATCTCATCC
>JAUSPJ010000111.1 GCA_030655795.1 Fidelibacterota bacterium
CCGTATAATTAATCATAATCACCGGATTTGCCGGAAATGTACTCCGGTTCCAGGAAAATTTTATACCGGTCTCGGACACATCAAATACACTTCCCGAAGCCGGTAAGAGCAGATCAAAGGAACTCAGCAGGGCGCTGTCAACCTCTATTATCGCACCCAGACCGGAACCGATCAGACTGCCGGCGTCTTCATCTGAAACGAAAAGATTCTCCAATGATACCGGATATGAACCGGCCTGCACTCCTGAATTTGTCTGGATAGTAATGATCAATTGGAAGTCAGTACTATCCGGAAGAAGTTCGCCGGGTTTTGTTGCCGCGGCCAATATTCTTAATGCACCGTTGTCCAGTTCGCGATAATCCAGATACCAGCCTGCTCCGAATGGATTATTGCACATTATTCCAGTAAAAATATCCGCCGAATCGACAATATCAAACTGAAATCCGGCAATCGGCGCAAATGTCGACATCAAAATCGTCAGTTTTTTTGACCGGTCATAATATCCGATAGTATCGTCCAGCATATCAAAAACAACATCACTGCCGGTTATAGTCAGGTATTCAGTAGTTGTATCAGACGAAAGAATATTCCCGTACTGATCGCATATAATCTGATGCTCAGGTCTGAACGGATAAATTCCCGGACCGGCATCATCGTCTACGCGAATTAATAATCTCGCAATTTCGTGGCTTCCTCCGGCAAAGCCCTGTAACCCGTCATCAAATCCAATTACTTTATGAACACCATTATATAGCTGATTTGTAGCTACAGTCCAGGAATCTACGTACGATGTTTGCTCATTAAATTGAATTTGAAGTAATTCAAAGGGTTCTGGCAAATGAGGAATATTGAATTGAAATCCACATACGGTTTCTGTGCTGCTCAGCACGACCGGAATTGCAGCCGTATCGCCAGGATTTACAATTGTTGGTGTAAACGATAAATGTGTATCAGCCATAGCGCTTCCTGCGAATATGGACATAAAAAACAAAAATAATATATGCAAACTGGTTCTAAGCATTTGCGCCATGACACTTCTTATATTTCTTGCCGCTGCCGCAGGGACATGGATCATTGCGGCCAACTTTATCATCAACATGGACCGGTATCTGTTTTCTGGGCCGGTTATCAGACTGCATCGCCTGAACCTCCCGCTGCTGATCACTGGCGCCGGCCGCTAATCCCAATCCCGTCGAATCCTGATGTTCTATCCGAAATCGCTGAGGCCGGTGGAGTTGCTGGCGTTCCTGCTGCGGCCCGCCAAAATGCGCCCGAAAACACATTCTCAGTGTCTGCTTATTTATTTCATTAATAATTTCCACGAATGCTTTGTAGGCTTCGCCTTTATATTCCAGCAGGGGATCTTTTTGCCCGTAAGCGCGCCAGTTGATTCCCTCTTTCAATTGATCCATGGAGTAGAGATGGTCCCGCCATTTTTCATCAATCGTCCGCAGGGTCACAAATTTTTCCAGGTAGCGCAACTGCTCCACGCCCATAAACTGTTCTTTTTGCTCGTAATAATTTCGGGCCCGCGTGATAATTTCCCGGGCAACATTGGTTTCATGGGCATTGGACAGTTCCTGTAACGAAATGTCAATTCCCAGGGTGCTATTCAAATCCGACCGCAGGCTGTCCCAATCCCATTCCTCGGGAAGTGTTTTGGGATCCGTATAGGCGTTGACCGTATCGTTTACCCATTCATCCAGGATTTCATACACTTCAACTTTAATGTTTTCTTCTTTCAGGGCATAATTGCGACGGTCATATATGATTTCCCGCTGCTGGTTCATAACATCGTCATATTCCAGCAGATGCTTGCGGATACTGAAGTTGCGGCCTTCCACTTTCTTCTGGGCCCGTTCGATCGAGCGCGTCACCATCGAATGCGTAATGACCTGCCCCTCTTCGATTCCCATTTTGTCCATGATCGACGCGATTCGTTCCGAATTAAACAGCCGCATCAGGTCATCTTCCAGCGACAGAAAAAATCGTGAGGCTCCCGGATCGCCCTGGCGACCGCTTCGTCCGCGCAACTGCAGATCGATCCGGCGGGATTCGTGCCGTTCGGTTCCGATAATATATAGACCGCCGGCATCCTTTACGCCTTCACCAAGTTTGATATCCGTTCCACGACCGGCCATATTAGTTGCAATGGTAACGGCGGATTTCTCCCCGGCCCGGGATACAATCTCGGCTTCGTGCTGATGTTGTTTGGCATTCAGAACATTATGCGGCAAACCACGACGTTTCAGCATCCGGCTGATGGTTTCCGACACTTCAACACTGATCGTACCAACCAGGACCGGCTGCCCGCGATGGTAGGCTTCCTCGATCTCGTCAATAATCGCGTTGTACTTTTCCCGGCGAGTCTTATAAACCTGATCTTCGTGATCGTCGCGGACACAGGGTTCGTTGGTCGGAATTGCTATTACGCCCAGTTTATAAATATCTTCAAACTCGGCGGCTTCCGTCAATGCCGTACCCGTCATGCCGGCCAGTTTATTATACATCCGAAAATAATTCTGAATTGTAATGGTCGCAAAGGTCTGGGTTTCGGCTTCAACCTTGACTTTTTCTTTGGCTTCGATTGCCTGGTGCAAGCCGTCGCTGTAACGCCTCCCCGGAAGAATACGACCGGTAAATTCATCGACAATCAGCACTTTTCCGTCCTGAACAACATATTCCACATCCTTCTCATACAATGTATACGAACGCAGGAGTTGTGAAATATTGTGAAACCGGTCAGAAATCTCGGAATGTTTCTGATCCAGTTCCATTTTTTGCTTTTCTTTTTCAGAATCGCTGAGTCCGGCGTCTTCATCAATTCCTACAAACTCTTCCGCCAGATCGGGAACGACCAGCTCGCCGACTTTTATTCCCAGTAGTAAGGCCAGTTTCTCTTCACCCTTCGGGGTCAGGGTAATATTATGCTGTTTTTCCTCAATATAGTAAAACAGGTCCTCGAAAAACTCATCCTGACTCATGGATTGCCCTGTCTTGGAATTGGTGAGCAGCAGAAACTCTCTTTCACCCTGCTGCAACAGGCGCTGGTAAGCGGAATCTTCCAGTAACTTACGCAGTCGCCGGTTCTTGGGCGTTCCCTGAGATGCAACATACAACTTTCGGGCAAGTTCCTCAGGTTTCTTCTCATCTTCGAGAGTATTCGGGAATTCAGCCAGAATCCGGGTAACATTTTCCTGTTGAAAACGGACCAGGCTTGCAATCGCCGGATTCAGCTTATCATATTTCTCATGCCGTGAGCTGGAAACCGGCCCTGAAATAATCAACGGCGTCCGGGCTTCATCGATCAGGATATTATCGACCTCGTCAACAATACAGTAATAATATTCACGCTGAACCTGATCTTCGGCGGATATGGCCATATTATCACGCAGGTAATCGAATCCAAACTCATTATTGGTTCCGTATGTAATATCACGGCTGTACATCTCTTTGCGCTCATCGCTGTCCATGCTGTTCAGGATACAGCCGACAGTCAAACCCAGTTCGGTATATATCCGTCCCATCCACTCACTGTCCCGTTGGGCCAGGTAATCGTTCACCGTTACCAGATGAACGCCGCGCCCGGTCAAGGCGTTGAGATAGACAGGCAGGGTGGCAACCAGGGTTTTACCTTCACCGGTTTTCATTTCGGATATCTTGCCCTGATGCAATACGATGCCGCCAATTAGCTGAACATCATAGGGGACCATTTCCCAGCGAATTTTCTGGCCGACGATGGTCCATTCCCGGCCGGAAAGCCGTTGGCAGACCTCTTTTACCATCGCAAACGCTTCCGGCAGAATCTCATCGAGAACTTCCTGCTCGGCAGCGATGATCCGCTTGTGCTGCTCATCACGCCCAAGGTTCGAATTCACTAAATCTGCTTCGGCAGCCTTGCGGGCATCCGTAATCATCTGCTGAAATTCCGCTGTTCGCCCCTGCAGTTGTTCAATTGATTTAGTATTTAGCGTGGGACATATTTCATTTATTTTATCGACAACAGGCAGGATTTTTTTTATCTCCCTGCCCGACGAAGTTCCAAATACTGATGTTAACAGTGATCCGATGCCCATTTTACTCCAACTTCATTTATTATACGAAAATGTCATCCATTTTTTTAAATATCAGACCATCCAATAGTTCCACAGTAAACTATTACTATATCAGACGGTAAACGAGTTATTCTTTTTTTCCGGCCTGCTCATCAATCATATGCAAAACCGCGTCCAGAATGCCATTGACAAAAGCGCTGCTGTCGTCCGTAGAGTATTTTTTAGCAATCTCAATTGCCTCGGAAATCGACACTTTTGGCGGAATATCATCAAAGTATAAGAACTCACAGATCGCCATGCGGATTATCAGCCGGTCAATAACGGCAATTCGTTCAAAATCCCAGTTCTCTGATTTGGCTCTTATGTATTGATCTAATTCTTTTTTATGAACAACAGTGGATTCAAAGATTTCCCGGGCAAAGGGTTTCAATTCTTCCGGTAGTTCTTCTGACTTGTCAATGATATTGGTTTTGACGATTTTTATACTATCCTCGGATAGTTCTTGAGCATATATGGCCTGTAGCGCCGTTTCCCGTGCGAGTCGTCTTTCTCTCATTTTCAACTAACCTTTTCCAAAAACAAAAAGATATCGCTGGGAATTTACACCTTTTTTTTCATCCAGGACACAATTAAATCAGGAATTTAAAAAATCCTGGGAATTTGAATCTGAATCTCAATAAAGATTTTAAAAATCCCCTATCTATAAAATTAAAATTGTTTAAATTTCAGGTCGTACAATTGTCAAATAAATGCATATTCAACAAACCCAAATTGAGAGGAAAATCCATTTGAATATGAATTATTATCTCGGAATCGATTTTGGCGGAACTGAAATCAAGATCGGGATTATCAACGACACCGGAACCATCATTATTAAAAATAAGTACGTCACCGACACAACTAAGTCCGGCGATGAAATTGTGGCCCACATTGCCGATTGCGCTTTGGAATTAATTGGAAAATCCGGCATCCCGAAAAGCGCTATCAAGGGCGCCGGCATCGGTTCTCCGGGGCTGCTTGACCCGGAAAAAGGTCTTCTGAAAGTCGTGACCAATGTCCCGCAACTGAACGGTATCAATTTCGCTGAAGGCATTGGCAGCCGTTTGGGAATTCCGGCATTTTTGGATAATGACGTGAATGCCATGACTCTGGGTGAATTTTTCTTCGGCGCCGGCAAAGGCTATAAACATATCATCGGCTTGACGTTGGGAACGGGTGTCGGCGGCGGAATTATTCTGAATGGCGAACTGCATCGCGGCGCCAGTTTTACCGCCGGTGAAATCGGCCACATGTCTATCGCTACCGACGGGCTTTATTGCCCTTGCGGCAATTACGGTTGTCTGGAGCGCTATATCGGCAAAGACGGTATCGTCACTCGTTTTACGGCATTTAAGAACAAAGGCATCGAAACCAGTATTGACAAATATCTGGAAGACGGAAAAATCACACCGAAAGCCATCGCTATAGCAGCCGCCGATGGTGATAAACTGTCAACCGAAGTTCTGTCTGAAACCGGGAAAATTCTGGGAATAGCCCTGGCGACCCTGACTAACGTTCTCAACCCCGAAATTTTTATAGTAGGCGGCGGCATCGCCAATGCCGGCGACTTGATCCTCGAACCGGCCCGTCATGAATTGATCAAACGGGCCTATACCATTCCGGCCCGTGCGGTCAAAGTCGTCCCGGCGTCCCTGAAAAATGATGCTGGAATCGTCGGTTCGGCCTCAATCGCTGTGGCAAAACTGAAATAATATCGAAACCCGTTTGGCCCGGTAAACTGGACTGAAAACGGGGTTTTTACGTCAAACCTGTTTCCGATGCGCGGCGGCTAAACAGGTTTGAACAGCCTATAATCAGGCAACGGAGCACAGCCCCGATCAATCTAATTGTTCATCCAATTCATGAACGCAGTGCCATGGCAATACCCGTCCCTCTGACCG
>JAUSPJ010000122.1 GCA_030655795.1 Fidelibacterota bacterium
CGATAATAAAATCCAGGCTGCCCCGTAATTGAGCGCCGACAATCAGAGTGATCGTTGCAGCGCCGACAAAGGCAATCTTACTGTCAAAGAGGATGGTCATCGTCATTGCAGCGATCGTAATGGGAATGGCGAATTCGGAAATACTGAATTTTTGGACAAAGACAGCGGTAAAAACAGACTCTATAATAAAAATGATCCCCAGTAAAATGACCATTTTGGGATCTTTGACTATAGATGGCCGATAGGAAAGCAGAAAGGTTATAAAAAAGAATGAGATGATTGCTACCAGGAGAACTTGTCCGAGGAAAATTACCGGGTCCCCGATTACCGGCAGACTTTTGCGAAGTCCGCCGCGAATATTTGCTCGCCGGACCCGTTCTTTGGACATGGATTCCAGTTTTCTGGATATCTCGGGAGTTATCTTGGTATTGGCATCAACAATTTTTTCATTTTCAAGGACAATGCCTTTGCTGATGGGTACTTTATTGATCGCTTCCTGTTGACGGGATTTAGTAATCTCTTTCTGATAAATCAGATTAGGTTTCAGGAACTGGATAATAATTTCATAACCGGTGTTGATGACTTTTGAATCCTGTTCCGGGTATTTGGCCTGCAGGGTCAGTTTGGCTTTTGTCCAGGCTTCTTCAAGTGTCAATAATTGATCGATTTTTTCGTGCAGCTCCTCACTTTCCTGCTGAATGGCAATCCGGTCACTGATAATATCATTTTTAGAAATATCCAAAATGAGATGTGCGTATAAATCACTGAGAATTTGTCTAAGCAGAGGATAGAATTTTTCCGGCGCAAATATATTTTCCCTTTTATTATCGGGAGTAAAAATCAGCTGAGTGTAAACGGTTGAATTTCTTTCAAAAGCATAATCATTTTGAATTTGTGTCAACAGGTTTGTGTATGAAATCGAGTCGGTCTGGGTCATCGACTGAATTTCTTCGAATCGTTTGGAATAGCGATAGCGGTCCAGCAGTTTCATGGAGTCTTCATACTTTTGCCTGGCGGTTTGAATTTTCTCCATATCAGCAAAGAAGGTTTGCAGCTTTGTCAACTCCGCGTTCTGAATATCCGGGCTCAGTTTAAAAACGAAAGGTATCTTTTTTATTGCTTCACTGCGATCTTTAGCGAGCTCCGTATCGGATTTAAGGATTGGAAAATCAAATGGCGCGATTATAGCCGAGCGGGTAATATCGTTGATTTTGTAACTGTAGGCGCTGTAGCGATTTTTTGGAAACAGTAAGGCAATGATTAATACTGTAATAAATGCCCAAAGGATAGACCATTGTTTATGCCGTTTCGACAGTTGCGGGTCGAAGCGCTCTGTATCTTTTGTCGTCAGAAAACTCAGGTTAGCCACAAAAAATCATCCTCTTTTTACCAGATTACCGCTGCGGAAGCCCAGGTAAACCCGGAACCAAACGCCGCCAGAATCAGTTTATCGCCTTTTTCAAATTTGCCTTCTTTCCGGGCGTCAACCATTGCCAGTGGAATAGAAGCGGCGGTTGTATTCCCATACCTGTGTATATTACTATAAACTTTTTCAAGAGGCAAATCCAGTCTTTTGGCGATTGCTTCGGTAATGCGCATATTGGCCTGGTGGGGGATGACCAGTTTAATATCTTCTTTGGTCCACTGATTTGCTTCCAGAGCAGCGGTGACCACCTCGGGAAAACGGGTAACTGCATTTTTAAACACCTGGCGGCCGTTCATGAACGGATATTGCCGGCGGGCATCCAGCATCTCTTTTGAAATTCGCGGAGATTCATAGCCGACCGGCGCGTCAATCCAAAGATCCCTGGCGTGAGTTCCGTCGCCAAACAAGTGTGTGGACATTATTTCGCTGTCATCATCGGAGCGACGGATAACAGCTGCACCGGCGCCATCGCCGAACAGTATCGCTGTATCCCGGCCCTCTGTAGTCAGATCAAGTCCAACCGATTGAACCTCGGCGCCAACCAGAAGGATATTCTGATACGTACCGGTCTTAATAAATTGATCGGCGATTGACAGGCCGTAAATAAAACCGGAACACTGGACCCGGATATCCAGGGTTGGCACAGTGCCGAGTTCGAGAAGTGCTTGCAAAAAACTGCTGGTTCCCGGAAACTGATGTTCGGGTGTTGTTGTGGCCACGATAATCAGGTCGATAGCGTCTTTATCGATGTTGGCTTCGCGAATCGCATCTTTTACTGCGGGCAGCGCCAATTCCGATGTGCCACAGGGTTGTGTGACAAATCGTCTTTCGTGGATACCGGTCCGTTCGATAATCCATTCGTTGCTGGTATCCATCACTTTTTCAAGATCGAAGTTTGTGACAACATTTTCGGGGACTTTTCCACCCAATCCGGCAATTTTACTACGATACATTTTTGAACTCCTTTAAGATATTAATAATTTGATCCGTTCTGCCTGTCCGGCAGCTGCCGGAGACAGGTCGAATAATGTATATCTTTTATGTTGAGTTGAATTTCTTTGATCCCGTTCCACTCATTTTCTTCGATAACAAATGCGATGTCCAATGGGCGATTGCTGATCAGCATTTCGTACAGTGTACCCAGTTTCCAACCGATCGCACTGACGACCTTTTTATCTTTTGCAGCTTTAAACTTCAGGTGATTTTCACCAACAATCCGAGGCATTCCGGCAATAGACAGATTACGGGCAATAAAGATCGGTCGCATGTTTCCGGGGCCGAAAGGCGCCATTTTTTTCAGGTGGTTCAAGAATTCCTGGTTGATTTCGTTAAAATCAATCTCGCAATCAATTTCCAAACCGGGATGCAGCATTTCTTCGGTTATCTGTTTATTGGCAATGCGTTTAATCCGTTCCTGGAATTTTGGAATCATCTCTTTGTTAATAGTCAGACCGGCATCCATTTTATGCCCGCCATAATTTTCCAGTAAATCCGCACACTCGGTAAAAGCCATATAAAGATCAAAATCAGCAATACTGCGGGCGGAGCCCTTTCCGACGCCATTCTGGGTAGAGATCATCACTACCGGACGATTGTAAATCTCTTTTAATTTTGATGCAACAATTCCAATCACCCCCTGATGCCAGTTCTCACCTGAAATCACAAGGAGTTTATCCTTGTATATATCATGCGTGGCATTTAAATGCAGGATTGCCTGATCGATAGTCTCTTTTTCAATAGCCTGGCGATTACGGTTTTCCTGCTCCAGTAAAGAAGACAGTTCCCGGGATTCGTTACGATCGAACGACGTCAGCAGTCTTACCGCTCGCGTGGCTTCACCCAGCCGGCCGGCAGCATTTATCCGGGGCGCCAAACCGAATACGATATTGACCACATTCAGGATTTTATTCGTAAATCCCGAGACCTTCAGCAAGGCATTTACTCCGACTTTGCTTGTTCGATTCAGATATTCGAGCCCCTTTGCAACCAGTATCCGGTTTTCATCGAGAATCGGTACAATATCTGCCGCAGTCCCAATAGCCACAAGATCCAGATGTCGGAAGAGCTTTTCCAGGGGGATATTGTTTTTCAACGAAAACGCCTGAAGTAATTTAAAGGCGACTCCCGCTCCACAGAGTTCTTTGAACGGATAGGGATCGTTTTCCCGTTTTGGGTTCAGGATT
>JAUSPJ010000124.1 GCA_030655795.1 Fidelibacterota bacterium
CACAAAGTCCTGAATTTCATCGTCCAGCAGATCATGGTATTCTTTAATGGATGCCGAATAACCACTTTTCCCCACATGTTCAGACAGGTGAAAGTGTAGGGTGCTGGCGTTTTTCAGCATTTCATGGTTCAGCAGTCCAAACGCCTTGGTAATTATCAATCGGTCTTTTGTACCCCGGTCGATAACTCCCAGATCAATATCGTCCTGGTCCACCCGGGTACCAACACAGCAAACCACAAAATCCGGGCGGGTGTTTTCCGGCAGAAATACATCCAGGAGTACCGACATATAGGCGCCGCTGAGCAGCCGAAAATCCGAGCCGGTCCGGACTAAAAACCGCTGAAAGTTATCATACCGGTCGGTTGGAGTAGAGAGATTCATACGCAGAACATCGAGCGCTTTTATATTCATTAGCAGGAATTGTAAGGAATAATAACAACCCAGCATTTCCATTCGGGTTTCACGATCTTTGATGAACTCCGTTATCAGGCGCATCTCCCGCGCCGGCTGAGATGAAAACCGAAGCAGTCGAAACTGATCAAAAAGATGCTTTTCATCAATCAGCGAAACCAGCGCATCGAAGTTTTTTTCAATGTTATAGAGATATTTGTTGTGATGGTTTCCCAGGGCGCTGACACGTCCGAAAAGATCAATTGTGGAAAAATCGATGGTTTGAATCACAGTGGTTTAGACACAGGGTTATGTGTTCAACGGACCGTTCTGATCGAGCCATTTCTGGGCCAGCTCTATTCCCGTATAAAACGCCGTAATGTTCATTTCTTCCGTCCCCTTGGGCACCCGGGAGCGGATAGCGTGTTTTACCGAGTCTTCCGAAACAACCCCGGACAACTTGGTAATAATTCCCAGCGCAATAATATTGGATACCAGAAACTTCCCGAGGCGCTCGACGGCGGATTGAATAATCGGAATCGCAACGACTTTAAAATTGCCCTCCGGAATTTTCGTGACCATCTGGGAATCGATTAACAGAACGCCACCCTCTTTCAAATCAACAATATATTTATCGCAGGCTTCCTGGGTTAGCGCCAGAAGAATATCAATATTTTCAGCTTTTGGATAATCGATATCACCGTCGGATATAATCACTTCAGAGCGGCTGGCGCCCCCACGGGCCTCGGGACCATACGACTGGCTTTGGGTTGCATTCAGACCATCGTAGATGGCGGCCGCTTCGGCCAGCACTTTTCCAACCAGAATCAATCCCTGTCCACCAGAGCCACTCAATCTCACTTCATAGCGAAAGGCCATATATACTCCCTGATTTTATTTCACACTTCGGGCTTTTTCAACAACTTCATTGTAACGGGTAAGGTAACTCTTCTGTTCTTTATCTACAAATACGCCCGTGATAATTTTCCCTTCCAGCTCTTCTTCTGACATGTTTTGGGCTCGTTCAAGTCCGACAGAGTTGGCCTTTTGAAACATCATCATATCAACCGCCGTCCCCTCCTTGTTGCGCCGTCCGTAGGAAGTCGGACACGGAGTCAGCACTTCTACCACCGCAAAACCGGTTTTTGTAAGGGCTTGCTCAATATATTTATCCGTCCGGCCGACATGGTATACGGTAGACCGGGCCACATAAGCGGCGCCGGCAGCCTGTGCCAAACGGCTGATATCGAAAGGTTCATCCGGGTTTCCATAAGGGGCCGTAGATGCTTTCTTGCGGCTGGGCGTTGTCGGAGATACCTGTCCGCCGGTCATGCCGTAGATATAATTGTTGTAGATAATCATGGTCACATCGATGTTCCGGCGGGCCGCATGAATGAAGTGATTCCCACCAATCGCCGTTGCGTCGCCATCACCACTGACAACAATTACATGAAGTTGGGGTTTCGCAATTTTCAACCCCGTGGCAAATGCCAGGGCCCGGCCATGGGTTGTATGCAGGGTGTTAAAATCCACATATCCCGGTGTCCGGCTGGAGCAGCCAATCCCCGAGACCATGGCAATATCATTTTTATCCCATCCCAGTTTATCGATTGATCTCAGGATAGATTTTAAAATAATGCCGTGCCCGCAACCATCACACCAGATGTGAGGCATTTTATCCAGACGCAAGTATTGTAAATAATCCATGATTAATCCTGTGCAATTATGGCATTAAATATTTCATTCGGCGTAATCGGTTCACCGTTTATTTTATTGACCCGAACGACCGGCTTCGAACGACGCGTAGCCCACTCGACTTCATGGGCGATCTGGCCGAGATTCATTTCAGCGACAATGATTTTCCGAACCGAGCCACTGATTTCTTCAATCTCCCTGTCGGGAAAAGGCCAAATAGTCTTCAGTCTCAGCAGGCCGGCTTTAATTCCCTTTTCCCGGGCGTTAATAACCGCCCGCCGGGCCGATCGCGCTGTGGACCCAAAAGAGATCACTAAAATTTCAGCATCTTCCGTATAATGTGTTTCGATTTCAACAATATCGTCCCTGTACCGGTCTATTTTCCGGTTTAGCCGTTCCAACTGGGCCTGGATTTTTTCCGGATTATTGGTGGGAAAGCCGGTCTCATCGTGGGCCAGCCCTGTCACATGATACCGATACCCGTCTCCAAAGTTCGCCATTGCCGGAATATCGGATTCATCCAGTTCGTAGGGCAGGTATTTGTCCGGTGTAACAGACGGTTTTTTCCGGTTTTCAATTCCCAGCTGTTCAATCGGCGGAACTTCAACTTTCTCGGTCAAATGCCCGACAATCTCATCGGATAGCAGGATTACCGGCGTGCGGTATTTTTCAGCGAGGTTAAACGCTCTCACCGTCATATCATAGGTTTCCCGCACTGAACAGGGCGCCAGGACGATGATTGGATGGTCTCCGTGAGTTCCCCAGCGGGCCTGCATCACCTCCCCCTGGGCGGCATGGGTCGGCAGCCCGGTACTGGGTCCGCCACGCTGGACATTGACAATCACACAGGGAACCTCAGCCATAGCGGCAAAGCCAATATTTTCCTGTTTTAATGAAAAGCCCGGTCCGCTGGTTGCCGTCATTGCCTTGACTCCGCCCAGCGACGCTCCAATCGTCGCTCCCATCGCCGCAATTTCATCTTCCATCTGAATAAAATTACCCCCGATCATTGGTAAGCGATAAGATAAAACTTCGGCAATTTCAGTTGAAGGGGTAATCGGATACCCGGCAAAAAACCGGCATCCGGCCGCCAGGGCCGCTTCGGCACAGGCAACATTCCCTTGCCACATCTTTACATTTGGATTGGGTGTTTCCACAAAATCTCCAATTATTTTTTATTTAAATCCGGCTTTTCCGGAGCAGTTACTATAATCGCAAAGTCGGGGCACAACTTTTCACACAATTTACAGGCAATACAATCTTCCGGCCTGGCAGCTATGGGATAAAAACGCCCCATGTCATAGACTTTTTTAGGACAAAAACTAACACATATTTCACAGCTTTTACACCATTGCTCGTTTATCGTTATTTCAGAAATTTTTTTCATAATGTAACACCACTTTTTTACAAACTGAGAATTGCTGCTAATGACAAAAACACGGCTTTTCCTGCCGGAAAAATCGTGATATTAAAAATCCTTTTTAACAATGAACAAGTATTGTACCAATTTTATTTTTTTAAAATTTCTATTTTAACCGGATCTGT
>JAUSPJ010000130.1 GCA_030655795.1 Fidelibacterota bacterium
TATCCGTTCCAGACATTGCGCCAGCTTGCAGGCTGATCGGGCCAGTATTCCGGCCAGGTATTGGGATCATCACTCATGGCGATGTAATCCTGATCTGGGTTTGAAAAACCGGGCAAAGGCTGCCAGCCGAATTCAATTCCCGTCGGACCGGATTCATAATGTTCCCGGTAACCGCCTTCGACGATGTGGATCACATCGCCGTTTGAAAGATTGACTTCGGCTGCAACAATCGGATAAATACCATCCATATAAGAATGTTTGCTTCCTCTGGGCCAGACACCGGAAGGCTCCTTGCCCCACCAGGCCACTTCTCCAAAATTCCAGAACAGCGTTTCTACCAGATTACCGTTATGAAGTCCCTGTTTTCGAAACTTTCGGTCACCGTGTAATTTGTCAATGTTATTTTGGGCAAACGTCAGTAAAGTGCATATAATAAGTAAAAATATGCTCGCACTTATATTTCTCATAAGTTCACCTTCAATCCAAAAATAACTTGCCGGGGCGCTGTATAGTAATCCGGCCGTGTTAAATAATCTTCCAGGCTGTGAATCGGCTGTTCCGGAACATAGGTAGGAATTAAAGATGTCGCCGGGTCACCGGTATCTGTAAAGACATTTACTGCATTTAGCCGATCAAAGAGGTTTTTAACCTGGATATATATAACCAAGTGTGTATTATTAATTTGAACAATATACTTTGCATTTAAATCGACATTAAAGTTATAAGGTTTA
Organism: Fidelibacterota bacterium; assembly: GCA_030655795.1. GTDB lineage: Bacteria > Fidelibacterota > UBA2242 > UBA2242 > UBA2242 > B118-G9. Next base: position 732 of record JAUSPJ010000130.1, read on the forward strand.
CGCTCAGAGTTTTCAAAGGATGTCCGCTGATTCTGATATTCCGGTGTATAAGGTAAACCACTGCCAAGGCTGGCGATGATACCGGTACTCCACTTCACAGCCGCCAAATTCAGTGAAACATTCAACGTGTGTGTCTGATCCCAGTCCAGCGGCACAGTCTGAATTTCAGTTGCACGCGGCGGATCAGATTGCTGGTCATAAAATACGGCATTAGGATCGGAAGCATTTCCTTCGGCCACCTGATAGGTATAGTCCATCGCCCCGGAAAAGATTCCAATCTGACTCTGGGTTATTGACAATGTAATCCCGCGGACATTGCCATAATCACGATTGACATAACGGGCGTAGCTGTCTCCCAATATATACAATTCATTAATTTCCGTGCCGATTAAATCACGAATATCTTTATAATACCCGGTAAGTTCCAGAACCAGACCGCGGCTGAGCATTTGCTGCAATCCTATCTGATAAATCGTTGTTTTCATGGGTTCCAGATCGGCATTTCCCATTATAGTATTCAGACCGCCTCCCTGTACCTCAAACTCTGAGTTATAAAATAGGTACTCAAAATTCGGTATCTGGAAAAAATGCCCGTAAGAGATATGGATCGCTCCCTGATCGGTAATTGGAAAAGACATTCCCAACCGCGGGCTCCATTGCTGCTTTGCAGTTGCTTTTATATAGGGGTCTAAGTTCTCTTTATACGTCCCTTGAGGATCACGTAAATCCTTCGGAATAACCCCATCGGGGTCGAAATAATCCCAGCGTAATCCCAGGGACAGAATGATCCGCTGAAATTCCATTTTATCTTCCAACCATAAAGCAAATTCACGGGGTTTATGTCGATATTGATTATTGTTGACACTCTCTTCAGGGTAAATCTCGGGCAGCCAGTCGGTCGTACGGTCCAGCCTCAAACTGTATTGATGCAGCCAGAGATTGTTCAAACGATATTCCCAGCCGGCCTTCAACTCGTGGCGTCGGTTTATCTGTGAAGTAAGGTTCCATTTAAACGTATTTACCCTTGTATTTCGATAAAAATGGCTCATGTCCATGCCACCGGTATAAAAGCCGAAGCCGAGCCGCCGCAATAATTGAGGACTTACATAAGCTGCATCGAAAGGGTCGGTATGAACATAGGATTCATAGTTATTATAAAGTTGATTGAATTTGAAAGTATAAAATGTACTCTGGCTGATGATATGGGTCAGACTCGTGGAAAACTGATAACGATCCTGATATTGATTTATAATGCCGTCAGGATTGTATTTGAAAAGGTGGTTGTAATCTTTCCAATTACTATTGGAATAGCTGCCCTGTAGTTCAAAGTTCAAAGCGGAGAACATTTTTAACGATAGTTTCCCATTCAGGCTTATTTTTTCATTGGGATTCATTGCTTGGGGTTTTCCGTTACCGCTGCGCTGAATAGTCCAGTTGACCGGGTTGGGATCGTCGATATTAGATGAATCAGACGGCTGAAATTCAGATCGCCCGTAAAGATAGCCATCGGAAATTAATTTTCGGGCCGAGATAAAAAAGGATATCTTTGGAATAAAAACCAGTGGCCCGGTCAGGGTAAGTTCGCCACTGCGAATACCCGCGGGATCAAATTCCCGGATATTATAAAAAGGTGGATCATGGCGACTCACGTAGTCACCGGAAAAAAAATTTGCATTGGCCCTGAAGTGCTCCGCGCCGGTCTTCGTAATAATATTGACAACCCCGGACATGGCCTGGCCGTATTCGGCGCTGAATGTCCCGCTGATTACTTTCACTTCCTGGATTGAGCTGTTTTCGACTTCTACCGCCATGCTGCCGTTATAAGGATCGGATACCGAAATACCGTCCATCATGTATGAAACTTCACCTTGCCGACCACCCCGAAAATGGCCATTGACCACACCGGCTTGAAGATTAATGAGCTCCTGAAATTCGGTTACCGGCATTTTGTCGATTTCAGCAAATCCGACTACCGACATTGTTGAAGTTCTGTCACGCTGGATATCCGGACGCCGCCCCAGGACAATTACCTCCCCTTCACTTTCCAAAATTGTCCGCGAAAGGCTGAAATCCTGAATGGTAGTAAAGTCCGTATGAACCGGTACATTATTTAGTTGAATTCCTCGGTACCCGATCATGGACACATTCAGGGTATATTCACCAGGTGGAATATTTAAAATGACATAGTGGCCGTTAAAATCCGTAGCGGCTCCCAAACTTGTTCCGGTTATGGATACATTCACTCCGATTAAGGGTTGTCCGGTTTCCGAATCGATAATATTGCCGCTGATTTTACCAGTAACCCCACCAAAGCCGACTGTCGTCACACAAATTACGATCATCAGAATATAATAAGGGCTTCTAAGATTCATTTTCTTACCATATTGTAATGAAATTTAAGCAGCAGCTCCTAAAAAAGAAGCTGCTGCTTGCTATTTTCTGTTATTTAGATAGAACCATTTTTGAGACCTTAGTCATTTGGTCTGCGCTTAATTTGTAGAAATAAATACCAGAGGGCGCTGATTGGCCGTCTTTGGTCATGCCGTTCCATACAACTGAATGATAACCCTGATTCATCCGGGTATTGACCAAGGTATTGACATGTTGTCCGAGGACGTTATAAATATCCAGTCTGACCTGAGTCTTTGTTGGGATCTCAAATGAGATTGCAGTCGATGGATTAAACGGATTCGGAACATTGGGGTAGAGTTTGAAGTCTGAAATTAATTGAGTTGGATTATCGTCAATCGCACTTGCATCCGGAGATAGAATCACACCCCGGTACATGAAGTATTTTTCAAAACCAGGATCAGCCCACTGAGTACCCCACCAGTTCGGTGCATAATCAGAAACACCTTCCGTAAAAGCATCAGCGCTGGCATAATCCAAATCCCAAATACAGGCGCTCAACATAACAGTATCACCTACCTGATATCCGAAATCGGCCGTATGGACTACAATTTCAATGCTGTAACCCGCATCGGGTCCGTTAGTTTCGGTATGTGTTACTGTCCCGCTTGGTTCAAAGGAAGCGCCTTCGGCAGCGCCGGTTGGTACCGTTCCACTCAACTCAAAGGAAATACCATCACCTTCGGTCCCGGTAAAGTACATCGCTTTGATTTCCATGCGTTCCCCGGCGGCGGGAACAGAACCATAATTCGTCATCCAAAGGAATAAGCCATCCGCTTCCCAACCCGGTGACCATTTGCAGACAGAGGCATCATTCGATTCAACACCAATATAGAGGTCAGTGCCTTTATGCATAAATTTGACAATAGCATCGCTGCGATCGGTATAGCTGTTCAGTGTGTCGCCCCATTGCATATAATAACCGCCGGTGCTTAATCCGGCATCAACACCAATCACCACACTTTTGGCACCGGCCCAGAAATCCTCATTCAATTGACCGTCGAGGGTAATAACGGTTTCAGTTGCATAGGCTTTCCTTGTCGGCGGATCGGCAAGTTTCAGAGTACGGAATTCACTGCCCCATTCGCTGCCCCACCACTGCTTATAATAGACACCGGTGGTTTTATATGGATCATCGGTTCCACAATAGTTATCGGGATCAAAAATATTAATCATTACTTCGATTTCAGCGTAGGGATCAGTATAGCCGAGTTCATCAAGATGAATTACCATTTCTGCGGTATAACCGGCATCAATTTGAGTCGTGTCATTCACCACCGTGCCCGCTTTCTTAAACGCGGCACCAGAGCCGGATGTGGGATACAGTCCAGGCAATTCCAAATGAATATCCGGATCAACGCCACCCAAGTTGAAATACAATTTGTATTCAACGGCTGTCCCATTGGCATCCTTAATTTTCATGAACAGGCCATCGCCTTCCCAGCTGGTACCAAATTTACCGACAGATTTGTCATCAGAATCCAGGGAAATATACAAATCAAGACCATCATGCATAAATTTGACATAGGTTGTCGTCGTGTCGATATAATCGCCGGTAACTTGAACACCACCAGTCGGTGCATATTCCACATCGCCGGTAACTTTCTTGGCATTAAATACCAGGTAATCATAACGACGAGCCCAATCGATTTCATCCAAAACACCGTCAATAACTAACGGTTTTTCCACAGAGACCACCTTAATAAAGGCAGGATCTACATGGACACCTTCTGCCAGTGTGTTAATTGAAAAGCCCACTAACATTACCATCAAGGTAACGGCAATTGAAAACGTAACTAACTTTCTCATTTCTCCTCCTAATGTTTGTAATCGTTTACATTTCATCTTGTTACTTTCTATCTCTTATAATGTAATTATATGTCGTTTTAATTTTGCTCCACAAGATTCACGAATAATTAATTCCAGCGGAATAACTATCCGTTCGGCAACTGTCAGTTGTTCCGTTGAGTCGGAGTTTATTTTCTGTATCAGTGTTTTCCCGACCAACTGTCCCATTTTGTAGAGCGGAACCCGGACAGTCGTTAATGCAGGCGTTATATACTGAGAAGTGCTGATATCATCAAAACCCACGATGGCAATATCCTCGGGAACCCTTAAACCCGAGTCTTTAACGGCTTCAATGGCGCCTATTGCCATTCCATCATTTGCTGCGAATACCGCAGTAGGACGAGGATCTTTTTGTAATAATGACAGGCACGCTTTATAACCGGAATCTTCAGTAAAATTACCTTCAACTTCCAATGTTAATGATTTATTAATCCCCCCATCATTAAGTGCTTTCAGATAACCGGCATACCGACGTTTGGAATCATAATTGTGAGGAGAACCATGAATAAACGCTATACGCCGATGTCCCAATTTAATCAGGTGCTGTGTCATCTTTATCGCACTATTAAAATTATCCAATACTACGGTCGTCATTCCCGCTTTTTCCGGAGGTACCGATATAAAAACAACCGGTGTATTATGGTTTATTGGTATGTTAAACAGTTCTTCATTTGTTAACGATGGGGCCATCATCACCAGGCCATCGACCGTCCTGCCATTTAGGAATCGTGATGCCGTTTTTAATTCTTCCTCCTCATCGTGAGCGCTGCCAATAATGATTTGAAAACCGAATTGATTGACGTAATTGCATATACCGCGTATAATTTCTGAAAAGTAAAGACTGCTGG